>JBBIPD010000051.1:0-12808 GCA_037443025.1 Chloroflexota bacterium | reverse complement strand
CGGCGCGCTGCACCAGGACATCGTAATCGAACGCGTGCAACGGCTCGCCAATTTCGAGCATGGCGTAGTTGGTGGCGTCCACGATGTTGTTGATGGGGCGCACCCCGCACAGTCGCAGGCGGCGCTGAACCAGATACGGGCTGGGCTTGATTTCCACGCCTTGCACCAGACCCAAAACGAAGCGCGGGTTAAGCTCCGGATTTTGAATCTGAATCGAAACCATGCCCTCAATCTGGGGACCTGCTGCTACAACCTCCAAAGAGGGTTGACGCAATGGCTGGTTGGTCAGAGCGGCGATCTCGCGAGCGATACCCAGGATGTTGGCGTCTCGGGCGATATTGGGGGTGATGGCGATGTCCAGCACCACATCGCCCATATAGTCAGCCAGTGGCATCCCCACCGGCGCCTCGTCATCCAGGATGATGATGCCTTCGTGTTCGTCTGAGATGCCCAGTTCTTTCTCCGAGCAAGCCATCGAGTAAGACTCGACGCCGCGGATACGGGCGCGCTTCAGCGTGGTCAGTACCTGCCCCGGCTGGTGTCCATCGTAAATCTGGGCGCCTTCTCTGGCGTAGGCGACCTTGAGCGGTTTTGGCAATACCCCCATCCCTTTGTAGGGGAAGAGGTTGGGCGCTCCGGTGAGGACGATATGCTCACGCTCTCCGTCGTCCAGGCGGGTGAGCACCAGGCGGTCGGCGTTGGGATGGGGCATCACCTCCAGGATAGCGCCTACCACGATCTTGTCCGGATCCCAGGCAAACCCTGATATCCTGGTCTGGTGAGGCGACCCACCCTGGCTTTTTCCAGCCGGCAGGGGCAAGCCCACGCAGCGGATTTCTTCGACCTCCAAGCCCGCCATCGTCAGGCGATGGGCAAGGTCCTCGATAGGAAGGTCAATCTCGACAAATTCACGTATCCAGGAAAGAGGCGCTTTCATCTTAGAACTGCTCCAGGAATCTCATATCATTTGCCCAAAAATAGCGAATATCGTCAATCCGATGGCGCAGCATGGTCAGGCGCTCTGGACCCATGCCGAAGGCGAAACCGGTATAACGGGCGGGGTCGTAGCCGCCGTTCTCCAGGACAACCGGGTGCACCATGCCGCAGCCCATAATCTCCAGCCAGCCGGTGTATTTGCACACCGGGCAGCCATCTCCGCCGCAAAGAAAACACTCGAAATCCACCTCGGCGCTGGGTTCGGTGAAAGGGAAGTGAGAGGCGCGGAAGCGAGTGCGCAGATTTTGATTGAACAGGCGGCGCCCAAAATCGCTGATGGTGCCTTTTAAATTGCCCAGGGTGATGCACTTGCCAACCGCCAGCCCCTCCACCTGGGTGAACTGAATCTCGTAGCGGGCGCTGATCTGCTCATAGCGGTAGCACATGCCCGGCAAAATCAGACGGATTGGCGGCGGGTCATCCGGGTTTAACGCTGAAATTTCGCGCATGGCGCGTATCTGTCCCGGTGAGGTGTGTGTGCGCAACAGAATCGGATTGTCGCCTCGATCTGTGTTGGTCGCGATGTAATACGAATCCTGCATCTCACGCGCAGGATGGTTGGGGGGGAAGTTGAGCAGCTGAAAATTGAATTCGTCCGTCTCCACTTCGCGCGAGCGGTAGATTTGGAACCCCATCTCGCCAAAGATGCGATAAATCTGGCGGAGGGTCTGAGTGGCGGGGTGGAGTCTGCCCCGCCGAGTCCATCGCCCGGGCAGGGTGACATCCAGGCGCTCGGTTTGCAGCGCGGCTGACAGGGCAGCCTGCTCCAGAGCCTTGTCCCGCTCTGCCAGGGCAGCTTCCAGGGCGCGCTTGATTTCGTTGGCGCGTTTGCCGATAAGCGGTCGCTCCTCTTTGGGGAGCTGTCCCAGCCTGTCGAATATCTGCATCAACGCCGAGTTGCGCCCCAGGTAAGTCACTCGCCAGCTTTCCAACTGCGCCTGATTGTCTATCTCCTCCAGAGAAGCAAGGGCGTTTTTTCGTATTTCTTCGAGCTGTTCAAGCATAGAAACCTCCAAAATCGTTGTCCAGGGTGCGCCTCTGAGAGCGCTCAACCTGACACGGCTGATTTGCAGCTCCCATCTTTGGTGGATGATTAATCAAAAAATCCCGCCCCAAAAGGGACGGGACGATCATCCCGCGGTACCACCCTTCTTGTCGCATAACACGACCAGCTTTGGCGTCCCGGTTAACGCTGGGAAGGCGTCCCAGGCTAGTTGAGAGGCTCAGCCAAGTTCACCTGGGCAGCTCAGGAGTGAAATTCAGCCAGTTTCCACCGGGCGGGGTTCCAGTCTCTGCCCGCGCCTCCCTGTCGGCGGTTTTGCCCCGGCTTACTATGCTCCGTCAGAGCTTTCTAATCTGATTGTTGTTTCTATTATCTGCAAAAACAAAGTTCTGTCAAGAAGACAATCTGGACAGTTCCGCAGGTCAGCTCATTATCTCAGCTTGAGGCACTGAAGGTTGCGTGGAGGAGAGGCTCTCAGGCTGGGATAATAATTCCTTTAGCCTGGGGTGGTTGGAATAGACGCCCCAATATTTGGGAGGCAACATCGCCGCGATGCGGCACATAATTTCGTCGGTGTTGCGACGCAGGCACTCCTCGCGGTTGCGCCGATCAATGGGGGGCAGGGTAAAGGGTTTGCCGAATTGAACCCGGATATGCGGACGACGAAAAAACAACAGTTGTCGGACCGCCGTTTCGGTGCCGCTGATCGCCACAGGCACGATTGGAACCCTGGCTTTATCCGCCAGATAGGCAACCCCGGTCTTGGCGTGGATCAAAGAGCCAACCCGGCTACGGGTGCCTTCGGGGGCAATCCCCAACAAACCCCCAGACCGCAGGTAGTCCAGGGCGGCGCGCAGGGCGTCTATATCCGCTTCCTCGCGGTTGATCCAGATGCCGTTCACCGCATTGATCAGGGTGCTGATGATGGGGTATTTCTTATATTTATCGGCTGCCAGCACGGTGGCGTCATCGCGATCCAGGAGGATGTAGATGAGAGGCGGGTCTATCCTGCTCATGTGATTGACCGCCAGCAGGACGCCGCCTGTGGCGGGTACGTTCTCCTTGCCGCTCACCTCGACCCGACTGCATAAACGAAAAATCAACCTCAAAATCCCACCCAGTATCCTGCGCAACATACTCTCAATGCTCCTTGGATGATGGCTCGTCTGTTAATATTTTATACCCTCTTTCGAGATTCTTCTCTGAATTAAGGCTTGGACGCTGAAAATCCCCGCAGCCTGTGAACGCGGTTATAATCGGTGCAATGAAATCTGTACCTGTCCGATTTCCCACAAGGCAGCTTGGCTGGATAATACCCTGTCTGGTTTTCATCCTGGCTGCATGTCGAGGTGAAACCACCTCGCCGACTCTTCCGCCCACTCCCCAGGCGACGCCAAACCCTACCCATACCGCAACACCGTTTCAGCCTTCACCCACGCCGCAGCCATTAGCCGCCATCGTGAACGGCGAATCAATCACCCTGGAGCGCTATCAAAGTGAACTGGCGCGTTATCAGTCGGCAGTTGGCACGCAACTGGCAACGGAAGATGGGCGGCGCGTGATTGCCGAGATGATAGACCAGCTGTTGTTGGCTCAAGGAGCGGCAGAGGCTGGCTATCAGGTGGACGCTGCTGCGGTTCAGGCTCGCCTGGATCAATTAACGGATCAATTGGGGAGCGCTCAGGCTTTGCTGGATTGGATGGCAACCCATGGTTACACCCCAGAAACCTTCCGCGAGGATCTGGCGCGGTCTATGGCGGCTGCCTGGATGCGCGACCAGATCGCTGCCAGCGTCCCGGCGGTAGCCGAACAGGTGCATGCGCGCCAAATTCTGCTATATAATTCTGAGGACGCAACCCGGGTTCTGGCTGATATCTCCTCAGGGAAAGACTTCACGGCGCTCGCCGCCCAGTACGACCCTGTGGCGAAAGGGGATCTGGGCTGGTTTCCGCGGGGCTATCTGACCGATGAGAAACTGGAGGAAGCGGCTTTCAGCCTGCAACCGGGTGAAATCAGCCAGATGATTGAGACAAAAATTGGCTTTCATATCTTGCAAGTCATCGAACGTGATCCAGCCAGACCGCTCGACCTAGACGCTCGCTTAACCCTCCAGATGCGGGCATTGGAAAAATGGCTGATGGATCGCAGGGCAACCAGCGAGATTCAAATCCTGTTGCCATAAAATCGTCGCAAGACGGGAGAAACGAACATGGATAGTTTTGACTATCAGGATCATGTCCAACCCACCCGAAATGTATCCAGTCTTGTCTGGAACATCCTCACTGTGCTCGTCCTGATGGCTGTTGTGTGTGTGGGATTGGGATTCGGGATGATATTTCTCGACCCCTATTCGGCAATTAACCCCTTCCCGCCTCCAACCCTGCCGCCGACGCTGGCGTTTCCGACGGTTACCCCCACCCCTTTGGGCGTCTTACCCCCCACCTGGACTCCGCTGCCGACCGAGGAGCCAACGGCGACCAACACACCCCGACCGACTTCGACCCCGTTTCCAACCGAGACGCCCTTCAGCCTGTTCACGCCAACCGAGACCGCCGCTGTCAGCCCCACCGCGCCCCTGGGGATGCCCTACGACCTCGCCCCGGGCAGCCCGGTCGCCATATCCAGCGTAGCCTTCCCCCCCGAAGCCGGTTGTAACTGGATGGGGGTTGCCGGGCAGGTGCTCGACCTAAGCGGCGCGCCGATATCCACCGGTATCGTGATTCAGCTCAGCGGCGTATACGGCGGAACCTTTGTTGAAAAAACCAGCCTGACCGGCATCGCGCCCCAGTATGGTCTGGCGGGCTATGAGTTCTACCTGGGAGATAAACCCATCGCCTCCAACAAGACCCTCTGGGTGCAATTGCTGGATCAAGCCGGAGCGCCAATCTCCGAGAAGGTCTTTTTTGAAACCTATGGGGATTGTGAGCGCAACCTGATCTTCATCAATTTCAAACAGGTGCGCTGATTCGGTTTGGCGGGCTTACTCCTCCCCGCTGATCTCCATCCACATTTGTTTGGTTTTTAATGCGTCATCTTCCAAGATGGGGCTTTCGCACAGGATTCGCCCCCGGCAGTTGAAATCCTTAAGGGCGCGAAAAATTGCCTGAACATCCAGGTCGGCGTCCTCCAGCTTCAGGTGCTCCCTCTCGCCTTTTGCGGAGTATTCGATGCCCGAGATGTGGCAGTGCAGTTCTTGCAACGCCGCCTCGCCCAGGGTTTTGGCGTAAATCTCGAGGATGGCAGCCCACTCCGCGTAGGTATTGACCGAGCCATCCCCGGCGCGGGCATGCAGGTGAGCGAAGTCAAGGCAGGGCTTCACCCCGGGAATCGCCCGGCTCATCTCCAGCGCGTCCTGGAGCGATCCAATCATGGCTGACTTTCCCATGACCTCCGGTCGCAGGGTGATCGGGTTGCCCGCGGCGCGCAGCTCATCCACGCAACCTTGCAGCCGCTGAATCACCAGGGGCAACACCTCTTCCGGCGGGCGTTCGAAATACGATCCTGGGTGGAAGACGATGTCGGTGGCGCCTGCCAGATAGCCGTAATGCGCCGCGTCCATCAAGCGCTGGCGCGATTTGAGCCATTCTTCGGCGTCTGCGTTCAGGTAGATGAAATAGGGGGCATGTACGCTGATAGCCACGTCTTTCTCGGCAGCCACGGCTTTGATTTCGGCGCATGTTTCCGGCGTCACCCGCACCGCTCGCACCCAGCCCAGCTCCATCCCAAATAACCCCAATTCTGCGCTGCGCAACACTGCCCCCACACTTCCGCCTGGTTTTTTGGGGGTGGATTTTGGCGCACCGACCGTGCCAAATCGAAAGGAGAGAGATGTCATATCTGACCTCGATAAACAGAATTTATTCCGGGCGTTGTTTGCCGATTCGTTTTCAAATGCTCATCGCGCTCAGTTCGTTGGAGTGGGTTGTAACCATGCCTGCAAACGCTGCCAGAGCGGCGGACCCAGAATCAAAAAACCGATGACGGCAGACCCGACCGCAGCGATTAGCACGGCTGCGGCTCCCACGTCTTTCCCCAGCCGGGCAAGGTCGTTCTGCTCGTGTTTGCTGGCGAGGTCAACCACCGCCTCCAGGGCAGTGTTGACGAACTCAGCGGTCCACACCATGGCGATAGCAATGATGATGATCGCCCAGTCTTGCGCAGACAGGCGCAGCCAGAAAGATACCAGGATCACCATCAGGCTAAAGATGGCATGAATCCAGGCGTTTCTCTGGGTGCGGATTACAAACCACCAGCCTGAGAAAGCGTAGCGAAACGAGTTGGCGCGTGAACGAAAGAACGAGGACATAAGCAGGCAGGGTTGTAAGATTTCTCCGAATACTGGCTTGATCGTGAACCGATTCAGCCGTTTGGCGCGCCGGGCGCAGCGATGGAGCTGCCCAGGCGACGCAGAATCTCTCCCTGGATAGACCACATTCGGGCTTGTTCGGTTGCATCGCTGTGATCGTATCCAAGCAGGTGCAACACCCCATGTACCACCAGGAGCTGAAGCTCATCCTGCAGAGAATGACCGCCGGCGTCTGCTTGAGCCTGCGCCCTGGGATATGAGATGATGATATCTCCCAGGTAAACTTCACCGCTATCTGGGTCGGTTTCGTTGACGGGGAACGAGAGTACATCCGTCGGCGCGTCGATTCCCAGGTATTGCAAATTGAGCGCCTGGAGCTGGGTATCGTCGCTGATAACGATGGTCAATTCGGAGTCGGGCGGCGACCCAGCCGCTTTCAGGGCTTCCTCGGCGCTTTGTTCCAGCAGATTGCTCCCGATAATGCGCCTCTCAATCTGGTTGGCTATGGTTTCGGCAATTTGAACTTCAATCATCTCTGCTCAGGGTCTTGGAGATTCCACCGGTGAGGGCGGGTTGATCTCCGCCGGGGAGCGCAGAACCGGGATGGTATCCGATTGAGATAGCGCGCTTTTTTCCAGTTTGGGATATTCGATGCGCGGGAGGTAAATGCCGCGCAGGGTGGTGACAAATGAGTTGGCAATTTGATCCAGGTCGCGCAGAGTGAGGCTGGTGTTGTCGAGCTGTCCGCTGGAGACCCGGTTCTCGATGACGCTCTTGATCACCTTGCGTAATGCTTCCTCGTCTTTGGGTCCTTCGGCGCGTATCCGGGCTTCGCTTCCGTCTGCCAGCATGAGTATCGCCGTTTCGCGCGAGGCAGGGCGGGGTCCTGGATAGCGAAACTGACTCTCGCTGATTTCCTCCTCGTTCCCGTTGGCAGCTTCTAAGGCTTTGGCGTATTGATAATGGGTGATCATGGTGCCATGATGTTCAGCAATAAAGGCTTGAATCCGTCTGGGGACGCGGTATTTGCGCGCCAATTCCAGTCCATCGGGCACATGTTGGATGATGATTCTGGCGCTGGCTTCGGGCTGGAGTTGATCGTGGGGATTTTGCATGCCCGGAACCTGGTTCTCGATGAAGAACATCGGGTTGAGCGCCTTGCCCACATCGTGATAAAGCGCCCCAACCCGAGTGAGCAGGGGGTCAGCGCCGATTTGTTCCGCCGCTTGCTCTGCCAGATTGGCTACCTGCAGGCTGTGCTGGTAAGTCCCTGGGGCGTTGCGCAGGAGCATTTGCAGCAGGGGATGGTCGGGGCGGGAGATTTCCATAAGTTGCAGGGCGGTGGTCATCCCCAGAAATTGAGCCAGGAAAAACTGCAAAATCACCGTCAGGCTGCCGGAGGCGATCCCGTAGAACAGCGCCGCGCCGATGAGCGGATAAAGAATCACTGCCTCAGACACGGAGCCGGGCAGGCTGAAGGCGGTGGCAACCAGCAAGGCGGAACCGGCGACCGCCGCGCCGGCGCGAAAGAAGGCTGTCAATCGCCTGGCAGAACCCAG
This sequence comes from Chloroflexota bacterium, assembly GCA_037443025.1. GTDB lineage: Bacteria > Chloroflexota > Anaerolineae > Anaerolineales > UBA4823 > JAQBDA01. The sequence goes on along the minus strand of JBBIPD010000051.1, from coordinate 4,944 downwards.
AGTCAGCACCCCAAAATAGCTGCTGATCAGATAATACAGGTTCAACTCGGCGGCGTTCGGTTGCCCCAGCCCGACCAGGAATACCAACGGGAGAGTGGAGATGAGCGCCAGGTCGGTGCGGAAGAGCACTGCAATGGTCATGCTGTAGGCGGCGACCGGCAGCAGATAAGCCACCACCGGATCGGAGTAAATCAACAGCCGTCCGCTCAGAAGAAAAACCAGGAACAGGACGACGAACACGGTCAACCCACGAGGGTCATTGAGCAGGGTAGCCCTGCGCCGTATATACACCACGATCATGGTGATGGAAAGCAAAGCCACGGCGGCAGCGCCGACCAGCTCTTTCCAGTCGAATTGGGGTTGCACCAGCCCCATCACCTGCAGGGCTTCCAGCGTGGCGGGGGTGATCACCTGCCCACGCTGGACAATGGTCTCGCCAGCTTTATAGGAACGCGTTACCGGCGCGACTGCCTCACGCGCCTTCTTGCGGGCGGTCTCGGTCAAGTCTTCGCTGTAGATGCTGTTCGGAGCGACAAACGCAGAGACGAGGGTGACGACGATCTCTGCCTGGTCTTCGGTGAGGGAGAGGCTCACCAGAGTGGGGATGGCGCGGCGCGCTTCCTCAATCCGGTCCTCGCGGATGGTGCCGCGCATCACCTGCTCGAGGACGCCAATCGCCTCCTGGTAGATTGCCTGCCAGCGCTGGTCGCTGAGGGCTAAGATCGCCTGAGCGACGTCCTGGTCCAGGTTGATTTGCTCCAGGGCAGCCAGGTCAGCCAGCTTTTGTTCGGTCGAGGCGTAAGCATCGGCGCGCACGTTGGTAATGAAGTTCAACGCCGATCGCAGGCTCTCCATCTGGCGCCGGGCGATTCCCGGATCGGGGGGCGTATAGACAGGAGAAACCGTCCGCTCAGCAGCATCGCGTTGCTGTTCGGTCAGCACCTGGCTCTCGTAGGTGATGCCGGTTGGGGCGACGATGTCTTCCGGGGCAACCTGTCCCGCCTGGAGCGAGGGGAAAGAAATGGGCGCGAGGATGGGAATCGCCAATGCCAGGAGGGTCAGGATGGTGGTGACCAACAACAGGATAAGCAGATAGACTCTGCGCCGAAGAGGGTTCTGTTGCATCGCCTCGTTCATCGCCTATCCCACAGGCAGGGTTCAACGTCTAAAACAGGGCGCATGGCTTTCAGGCGCCCAGCAGCCGGCGCACCACCTGGTTGGCTTCGTTGCCGGTGGCGCGCCCCTGCAATTGGGGCATCAGCACTTTCATCACTTGCCCCATCTCTTTGGGAGATGTTGCTCCGACCTGTTGAATCGCCTGGCGCGCCAGCGCTTCTAATTCTTCCGGCGAGAAAGGTTTTGGTAGATAGCTCTCTAACACGCCAATCTCAGCCTGCGCCTCTGCCACCATCTCTGCTCGTCTGGCGCGTTCTGCGTCTGCAATCGTTTCATGGCGAGCCTTGATCTCTTTCTGCAGGACAGCCATGACTCCAGAATCGTCCAATTCGCTGCCTTTTTCCACCTCTGCCAGGCGGATTGAGGCAAGCGCTGAGCGCAGGGTGCGTTTGCGAAGCTCATCTTTGGCGCGCATCGCCTCTTTAACGTCATTTTCAAGCTGTTGTTTTATGCTCATAAAGCTCATTATACCCATTTTTCTCTGGATTAAACAACAGGGCTGCCACCCGGCAGCCCTGCGTATCTCGAGGTTTATTTGTATTCAGTTTTAAAGCGGCATTACAGAGGCAGCCTGCAGTCCTTTTGGACCTTCCTCGATAGAGAATTCTACCTTTTGGTCTTTCTCTAACCGCCGATAGCCGGAAGCCTGAATGGCTGAGAAGTGCACAAAAATATCGTCGCCGTTCTCTCTGCCAATGAAGCCGTAGCCTTTGGCTGCGTTGAACCATTTTACGGTTCCGACATAACGTTCTTTCATGTTTCTCTCCTGCATGATTGAGCGGGGCATGTTACAGCCGCGCTTAATTTGGTATTACATCGTCGTTAACGGGTGTTAACGAGCGTTAATTTATCATCGAAGAATCCGGGTGTCAAGGACTATTTTCGATTATGTCAGGGAGTTATAGGCAACTCTTAACCTCGGGATACGCCCGGATTCGGTTGGGTTAAGACCATTCCCCCTCGGAAGATAGAGGGGGAATGGATGGTTGATATCAAACCCTCGTCGCCAGGCTCATTTGCCAAGCTTTTTGTGGAAAGCCTCGGTGAGGGGCGGCAAGATGGTGAACAGGTCTCCAACCACGCCGTAACGCGCCATGCGAAAGATGGGCGCTTCGGGGTCTTTGTTGATGGCGACGATGATCTTGCTGGTGCGCATGCCAGCCTGGTGTTGGATCGCGCCGGAGATGCCGCAAGCAATGTACAGGTCTGGCGATACTACTTTTCCGGTTTGACCGACCTGGTGTTCATAAGGAATATATCCGGCGTCCACAGCGGCGCGGCTTGCGCCGACAGCGCCACCAAGTACGGCAGCCAGGTCGCCAACCAGCTTGAAGCCTTGTTGCGCCTTCCAGATTTCAGCCTGTTTTTCATCCAGACCTGCCGGCGGGGTCAAGCCGGGGTTGTTGGAGACGCCGCGCCCGCCAGAGACAATCACCGCCGCGTCGGTCAGGCTTACCCCTCCGGTAGCTTGAGTGTAGCCAGCCACCCTGGTTGGGATGGCTGTCTCGTCCAGCCCAGCCGCAACCTGGGTGGGAACGCCGCTACGCGCCGGGTTCAGCTCAGGTTTGGGGAATGCCCGAATGCGGGTGGTGATGATGGCAGGGGTGGCTTCACAATAAGCCTGGGCGAACAATTTACCCGCATACACCGGGCGGGTGACCAGGACCTTGCCCTCCTGCACTTCGACGGCGGTTACATCGGGCATCACGCCTGTCTCCAGGTCAATCGCGGTCATGGCAGCCAGCTCGCGCCCTCGGGTGGTGGTCGGCAGCAAAACCACCCTGGCGGATCGCTCCTTGGCAATGCGGGAGAGCAGGGTGGCGTAAGGTTCGGCGCGGTAGTCTGTCAGGGTGGCTTCGTCTGCGTAGAGGGCTTCGGTTGCGCCATACTGGAAAGCGGTTGTTGCCACTTCTTTTGCCTGTGGACCAAAGACCACTGCGGTCACGCTGGCGCCGAGTTTCTCCCCCAGGCTAAGCCCGACCCCCAGGGTCTCCCACGAAGCTGGATGGGGGTTCCCCTTGAATTGATCAATGTAGACCAGAATTGTGTCGCTCATCACAGCACCTTCTCCGCCAGGATTTTATCGGCAAGTTTTTCGGCAATCTCTTGGGGCGAATCGCCGCTGATGATTTCGGTGGCGACTTCACGCACCGGCGCGTTCATCAAGTTAGGCCACCTCACGACCGAGGCAGGGGCGCCGATACCCAGGTCTGCCAGCGACCAGGTGGGGATGGCGGCTCGCGAAGCCTTGCGGATGCCCATGAAGGAAGGGTAGCGCGGTTCTCCAATGTCCTTGACCACGCTGATAACCGCTGGCAAACTGGCTTCCACCACCTGGCGACCTTCCTCGGTGGATCGCTCCACCCGAATTGTCTTGTTGGCGGGGTCCAGGGAGGAGATGACGGAGACCAGGGTCAGGGCAGGTATTCCCAGGGCGCGCGCTGTTTGAGCCGCGGTGACGCCCATATCGCCGTCAATTGCCTGCCTGCCAAAGAAGACCAAATCCACATCCCCAATTTTTTTGATTGCCGCCGCCAGCGTGCGCGCCACCGCTTGGCTGTCTGCGCCAACCAGGGCGGGATCGGAGATTAAGATCGCCTCGCCGCAGCCCATCGCCAGAGCGTGCTTTAAAGCCTCTTTTGAGTTTTCATCGCCAACGCTGACCACAGTGACTTCTCCGCCATGGGTCTCTTTTTGCACCAATGCTGCTTCGACGGCAAATTCATCCCAGGGATTGATCACCAGGGGAGCATCTCCCCAGGTCACCTTACCGTCTTCCACAACCACTTTGGCGGCAGAGTCGGGCACTTGTTTAACGCATACTACGATTTTCAATGCGACCTCCTTTTCTTTTTTTCACTTTGGTTTATTAGGTTTGACATCTGGGATTATTTTGACTGTTTCAGTTGGTCAACCTCCTGTACCGATTTCCTGGCGCATTCGGTCATTTACTCTTGCCCAACGCTGGCGTCATAAGCGGGTAGTTCGCAGCGTAAGGGGGGATCCTGGCGGTAGCCAAGGGCGTATCCGGCTTGAATGAGCTGATGAATCTCGCTGGTGCCTTCGTAGATCATGGCGCCTCGTGCGTTGCGCAGATAACGTTCAACATCGTATTCGTCGCTATATCCGTATGCGCCGTGGATTTGAAGCGCTTGGGAGGCGGCTTCGAAGGACGCGTCGGTTGCGAACCATTTTGCCAGGGATGTCTCCCGTGTATTGCGCAGCCCCTGGTTCTTCATCCACCCCACCCGAAAATAGAGGAGCCGCGCTGCGTCATAAAATTTTACCATATCGGCGATTTTTTGCTGCACCAGCTGGTGTTTGCCGATCTCGCGACCAAACGTATGACGCTCGTGCGCGTAACGCAGGCTGGCATCCAGACAGGCGCGAATCAAGCCGGTTGCGCCAGCCGCCACGGTGTAGCGACCGTTGTCCAGACAGGACATGGCGATTTTGAAACCCTCGCCTTCTTCGCCAATGCGCTGTTCTGCCGGGACGACTACGTCCTGAAACGCGATCCAACCGGTGGATCCCGCCCGTACACCCAGCTTGCCGTGTATGTCGCCGCGGCTGACCCCTGGACTGCTCAAGTCCACAATGAAAGCCGATAACCCATCGTGCGGGTCTGCCGCCTCCGGGTTGGTGCGGGCGATCACCAGGGCGTGATGGGCTTTGCTTGCCAGGGAAATCCACATCTTCTCGCCGTTCAAGATGTAATCTTCTCCCCGACGGCGGGCGGTGCTGCGGATCGCCGCCACATCCGATCCT
>JBBIPD010000050.1:0-12842 GCA_037443025.1 Chloroflexota bacterium | reverse complement strand
GCCCAGCTGCCAGCTCAAGCGGAGCAGGGCGGGCAAATCGGCGATGTTCCGGCGCATGGCGACAAATGCGACCCCGATTTCGGGCGTCGGACGATGACCCGGGCGTCGGGCTGCTCGAAAGGATTGAATATTCTGGATAACCTGGGAGAACTGAGCCCCCTGGCGCACATCTTGATAGCTCTCCGGGCTTGCGCCATCCAGAGAAACCCAGAGCAAATCCAGCCCGGCTTTGATTAAATCCCGCGAACATTCCGGCGTCAGCAGAGTGCCGTTGGTAATCAGTTCGGCGCGACAGCCCAACCTCTTGACCTGAGAGACCATATCCGCAATCTGCGGGTGATAGAGCGGTTCGCCAAAGCCGCCGAAGACCACAGTTGGGGGTGAAGCAAGCGCGCTCAATCCCGCAAGCAAACGCTCGAAGATAGGCGAGCTCATCCACCCCATCGGTTCAGTCCATTGCCTGCGGACGCAGATGGGACAGTTTAGATTACAACACCCGCTCGCCTCAACATAGACCCTGGCAAGACCATTTGGGGGGCGATGAAATAGTAAACCATTTGTCTCCTCATCAATCCGCACCAATGTCCCGGGGACGAACCCATAACGCTCAACCAAATCGGAGGGGAGCGCTAATCTCCCCTGTTCATCCACACTCCCCCAAAAGTGAGAAGGTGTTCGATTCGTTTTGGACAAAGTTCACCCTTCCTGCAACAAGAAAATCCTTTATATAAGGAAAGAGGCTGGGAAATACGACAACCTCAAATTATTCTATACCCAAACCCATCGCATTCAAGGTGATATTCGTCTTAATCAGCAAGGACGGCTGTACCTGTTCAATACCCTCGGGTAGCTGCAGGAAATCCTTCTCCCATGACAGGGGAACCATCCAGAGTCGTGGTGAGAGGGCAATCTCGAGCAAACGACTCGTCCATGCCAAAATTGGGAGTTTTGACACTGGTATACTCGCCAAAGATAGAGTATCTTTAAGGACAGATACTGGTAGGAGGCTCAATGATGCCCAGGTTCATTCTTATCACGTTACTATTTCTCCTTGTCGGATGTTCCTCGCCGCCTGTCTTACCTGCAGCCGGTTTTGTGGATTTGAATCAGCTTCAGCCGTTACCGACTCCAGCCCAAAATGATGTGCGACCGCTCAAAGTGGCGATTGCCGCGGTGATCTCGCCCCAAGGCACCGCTGAGAGTTACGCCCCTTTGCTGGATTATCTGAGCGCTGAGCTGAAACGACCGGTAGAACGAGTCCAGCGTCGCACTTATACCGAGGTGAATGAGTTACTGCGCTCGGGTGAAGTGGACCTGGCGTTTGTATGCACCAGCTCATACTTGTTGGGCAAGCGCGAATTCAACCTGCAGCTTCTGGCTGCGCCTCAGGTCAATGGAGAGGTGGTCTATCGCGCCCAGATCATTGTCCCTGCGAAAAGTTCAATCCAAGAGTTCACCGATCTCCGCGGCAAAGTTTTCGCATTCACCGATCCAATCTCCTTCACAGGTCGCGTCTATCCCACCTATCTGTTAAAGAATATTGGGGAACAGCCGGAAACTTTTTTCAGCCGAACATTCTTCACCTACAGCCACGATGACGCCATTGGCGCAGTCGCCGATGGGGTTGCCGATGGCGCTTCTGTGGATAGTCTCGTGTTAGATTTTGCGCTCAAACACACACCTGAATTGGCGCAGCGGATTCGAATTATCCATACTTCCCCGCCTTTCGGCATGCCGCCAGTGGTCGTCAGCCCAGATTTGCGCCCTCAAACCCGCGCCGACCTGGAAACCATTTTGCTGAATATGCACCTGAACAAAGACGGTCTGGCAGCCCTTCAGACGATTGGGTATGATAGGGTTGTTCGGGTTTCTACCGAGGATTATCTTTCGGCGGAACAAATCGAAACTCAGGTTCCGCTCGGTGAAACAGCGCCATGAAACTCAACTGGCAAAATCTTGTTATACGGTTTTGGGATATCGCCGGTAGCGTCAATATCCGCACCAAAATCATGGGGATTGTCCTCGGGGGGACGATTCTGTTAAGCACGGTTCTCACCTTGCAGGTTCACCATTCGCTCACCAAGGTGCTGGAAGATGAACAGCGCGCTCAGGGGGTCTCGATAGGGCGTGACCTCGCCGCTCGCGCCACCGACCTGATTTTGGTGAATGACCTTTACGCCCTGCGCCAGTTGCTCCTCGAGACCCAGACTAACAATCGCGATGTGCGCTATGCTTTTATCCTGGATGCCACCGGACAGGTTTTGGCTCACACCTTTGGCGAAGGCTTCCCGGTTGGATTGATCGAATTGAACCATGCCACACCTGAAGATTACCAGCGCACGGTTTCACTGAATACGCCGGAAGGGTTGGTGTGGGATATCGCTGTGCCGGTTTTCGGCGGTAAAGCCGGGACTGCCCGAGTTGGCATATCCAATCAAGGCGTACGGCGAGTGCTCCTGGATATCACCTCCCAGGTGGTGCTTGCCACAACCATCGTCCTCGGTTTGAGCCTTCTGGCTGCCGCTTTTTTGACCTTGATCCTGACGCGCCCCATCCTGGAACTGGTGGAGGCAACCCGCTCGATCGGTCGCGGCGATTTTTCACATCGAGTCAGGCGTTGGGCAAACGATGAAATTGGCGAGCTTGCCCAAGCTTTCAACCAGATGGCTGTTGAACTGGAGCAGGCGGATGATGTCCGGCGCGAGCGGGAACTGCTTCGACGCCAGCTTCTGGAACGGGTGATCGCCGCCCAGGAAGATGAACGCCGTCGAATTTCCCGCGAACTGCACGACAGCACATCCCAGAGTCTCACCTCCCTGATGGTTGGTCTGCGGACGCTGGAAAACGCCTGCGATCTCCCATTAGTGCATTCCCACACCAGGGAATTGCGTCAGATAGTGGGTCAGGTTCTGGAAGATGTGCATACCCTGGCAATTCAACTACGCCCCGCCATCCTGGACGATTTGGGACTCCCGGCAGCGCTCGAGCGGTTGATTCAGGAATGGCAAAAACGTCACCAGATTCAAGCAGACGCGGTGGTGCACCTTACCGGGGAGCGATTACCGGACGCCATCGAAACCGCTTTGTATCGAATTATTCAGGAGGCTTTGACCAATGTCGCCCGGCATGCACAAGCGCGGTCGGTGAGCGTGTTGGTGGAACGTCGCGCCCAGGATGTGGTTGCCGTCATCGAAGATGATGGCGCTGGCTTCGATGTATCCCAGGCGTCCAGCGATGGTCATCTGGGGCTGGTGGGTATCCGCGAGCGGGCTGAGCTGCTGGGCGGTTCTTTGACCATTGAAAGCAACCCCGAAAGCGGCACAAGCCTGTATGTTCAATTGCCGCTATCTCAGGAAATTATCGAAGTGGAAGCGCCTGTTATGCAATGAGCTCCAAGAGCCGGGTTTTACTCGCCGATGATCATGCCGTACTGAGAGCTGGCATACGGTTGCTACTGAACAGCCAGCCCGACTTCAATGTCGTTGGTGAAGCCGCCAGCGGGATAGAAGCGCTTACCCTGGCTGAGCAGACCCAGCCCGATTTAATCTTGCTGGATCTGAGTATGCCCGGCTTGGGGGGGCTGGACGCATTGCCAGTTCTGCGCCAACGCGCCCCAAACACCCGTATTCTAATCCTGACCATGCACGATGATCCGCAGTACCTGCGCAAAGCCCTCAAAAGCGGAGCAGCGGGTTATGTCTTGAAAAAAGCAGCCGATATCGAGTTGCTCTCTGCAATGCGCGCCGTGTTGCGGGGAGAGGTCTATGTGCATCCTTCCATGACCCGCAGCCTCTTGGAGGATTTAATCCCTCAGGGGGAATCCAGCGATGAACTGGATTTATGGAAAGGGTTGAGCGATCGCGAGCAAGAGGTGTTGCGCCTGGTTGCTCTCGGGTATACCAGCGCCGAAATCGCCGCCAGGCTCAATTTGAGCACCAAAACAGTCGAAACTTATCGGGCGCGAGGCATGGAGAAGCTGGGCTTGAGCAACCGCGCCTCCCTGGTCCGCTTTGCCCTGCGGAATGAGCTGATTACGCCAGATTAATCTGGACGCTTGAATTAACCCTCTTTGTAAGGTTTTCCCTGACAATCGTCGTGCCGAAATACTGGTTTTCCCCGATACCAATACCAGACTTAGCGTTGTAAATTTAGCCTGCAATAAATTTATCAACCCTGCCTTTGGAAGGAGGTCAATAATGCTAGGTGTGCTCGAACAGCAAGATGTTCTTGTGCGAATGCACGCAGAACTCCAGCGGGCATTAAAGAAGAAGCCCGAGGAACGGCGATGGGTGATGGTGATTGATCTGCGCAAGTGCGTGGGTTGCCATGCCTGCACCATTGCCTGTGTCGCCGAAAACAAACTGCCGCCCGGCGTCGTCTACCGCCCGGTGTTGGATGAAGAATTTGGCAGTTACCCCAACGTGACCCGCCGCTTTATCCCCCGCCCGTGTATGCAATGCGATGAACCCCCCTGCGTGCCGGTCTGCCCGGTGAACGCCACCTATAAAAACAACGAGGGCGTCACCGTGGTGGACTACGACCAGTGCATCGGTTGCCGCTACTGCATCACTGCCTGTCCCTATGGGGCGCGCACCTTCGACTTCGGATTGACTTATACAGAGGACACCCCGGATAATTTCCCTTTCCTCTTTGGTCAATCCAATGCTGATGATTACGAGCGTCACGCCAATTATGAGTACGGCGAGAACCGCCTGCGCGAAGGCGAAAAATCGCCCATCGGTAATGTGCGCAAATGTCATTTCTGTCTGCACCGCCTGGCAGAAGGCATGCTGCCCGCCTGCACCACCACCTGTATTGGTCGCGCCACCCTGTTCGGCGATGCGAATGATCCCGACAGTCTGGTGGCGGAGATGATCGCCAAACCGAATGTGATGCGCCTGAAAGAAGAGCTGGGCACCGAACCCCGCGTGTACTACCTGGTGTAAGGAGCGACAAAATGAACCTCAAACGCGCGTTTTACGTCATCAGCGCCTTAGCCTTGTTGATTGGCTTATGGGGCGCCTTCATCCGGCTGACCACGGGACATCGTGAGGCAGCTTATGGTTCCTACGTGGTCTGGGGGCTTTGGGTGGCAATGTATCTATTCTTTGCCGGCACAGCCGCTGGCGCTTTTATGACTTCCACCCTGGATCTTCTCTTTCATATCAAAATTTTCAAAGGCACCGGACGAACCGCCCTCTGGGTGGGTTTGATCAGCCTGGCATCTGCCCTGCTATCCATCTGGTTAGACCTGGGGCATATGGAGCGCATCTGGAAAGTGTACCTGCAAGGCAACCTGGGTTCAGTGATGGCTCAGATGGTGTGGGGCTACACCCTCTTCGGCGTGCTCTTGTTGGCATCCCTCTATCTATCCATTCGCAGCCCAGAGAGCAGGCTCTTGAAGGCTTTGATGATCTTTGGTTTGCCCCTTTCTCTCTTCGTCAGCGGCGCGGTAGGCGCCCTGTTGGGCGTGGAGGCAAGTCGGTTATTCTGGCATGTCGGCTTGCTGCCGGTGCAGTTTCCCGTATTCTCGCTCGCTTCTGGGGCTGCCGCCATGCTGGTGGTGATTGGCTTGTTCGGCTCTGAGAAATCTCCAAACCGAGCGGAGCAGCTCTGGGTCCTATCCATCGCGACGCTCGTTCTGGCGATCGTGAAATTGTATTTCCTGTGGGCAGATTTCTCGCAAAGCATGTACGGCAATGTGCCGCAGAACGTTGAAGCGGTGCGCGCCGTGCTTTATGGACCATACTGGTGGGCTTTCTGGATTTTGCAGATTCTGCTCGGCACCCTGGTCCCGATTGTCGTCTTGGTGCAGCCAAAACTGGCGCGGCACAATGGCTGGGCGGGCTGGATGGGTGTATTGGTTCTTTTCGGTTTCGCTGTCGCCCGCGCCAACATTGTCTTTCCCGCCCTGACTGTGCCGGAGATCCAGGCATTGACCACTGCTTTTTCCGGTCCTCACCTGAGCTTCGATTATTTTCCCAGCCTGATGGAATGGGCTGTTACCCTGGGCATTGTAGGTCTGGCAGTGCTGGCGTTTTTGATCGGCATTGATCGCTTGCCTTTGCAGACCAAGGAGGTAGCTTAAGATGGCATCCAAAAAGACTCATATCACAGAGACAGAGCTGAAAAAACGCGCAGTTTCCCGGCGTGAGTTCCTGAAAGTTTCGGCAGTCACCGGCGGGGCGGCGGCATTGCTGGGCAACCTGCCGCAAGCCAGGAGCGCCATCCAAAAGGTGATGGCGGCTGGCGAAGGCAATTTCTACGAAAGCAAACCCGAAAACCAGATTTACAGCGTTTGCCTGCAATGCAACACCGGCTGCGCCATCAAGGTGAAGCTGTTGGATGGATTAGCCGCCAAGATTGACGGCAACCCCTATAGTCCATGGACTCTCTGGCCGCACCCGGATTATGAGACGCCGGTGAAGGATATGGCGACCATGGAAGGCGGAATCTGCCCCAAGGGACAGGCTGGTTTGCAAACCGCCTACGACCCTTACCGCATCACCAGCGTGCTCAAACGCAAACCCGGCACCAAGCGCGGTGAGGGTCAATGGGTCACCATTCCCTTCGATCAGGCGATTGATGAGATTGTCAATGGCGGCGACCTGTTTGGAGAAGGTCCGGTGGAGGGTCTCAAATCCATCCGCGCCCTCAGCGATACTGAGCTGGCGGCTGAGATGGCGGCTGAGGTCACTGCCATCTGGAACGAAAAAGACGCCGATAAAAAGAAAGCCCTGGTAGAGGAGTTTAAGGTCAAACACGCTGACCATCTTGACGTATTGATTGATCCGGAACACCCCGACCTGGGTCCAAAGAATAATCAGTTAATGTTCGTCTGGGGGCGGATGAAGGGCGGGCGCGAAGATGTGGTGGATCGCTTTTTCAAAGAATCCTTTGGCACGGTCAACATGAACGGACATACCACTGTCTGTCAGGGGTCGCTGTACTTCACCGGCAAGGCAATGAGCGCCAAATGGAACGCCGAAAAAAGCTCCTGGGATAGCGGCGATAAATTCTACTGGCAGGGCGATACCGGCAACAGCGAGTTCGTCATCTATGTCGGCGCCAACCTGTTTGAGGCGAACTACGGTCCACCGCAGCGCGTGCCCAAAGCCACCGAGGGTTTGATCAACGGCAGAAAATACGCCGTTGTGGACCCGCGCCTGAGCAAGCTTGCCGCCAAAGCCTGGAAGTGGGTGCCGATCAAACCCGGCACAGACGCAGCTTTTGCCCTGGGCATGATCCGCTGGATGCTGGAAAACGAACGCTATAACGCTTCCTACCTGGCGAATGCCAACCAGGCGGCGGCGAGTGCGGCGGGCGAGCCTAACTATACCAACGCCTCCTGGCTGGTCAAGATCAAAGACGGTCAGCCCGGAAAACACCTGCGCGCCAGTGAACTCGGTCTGCTCACCCCCCAGACAGTCCAGAAGGACGGCAAAGACGTGACCGTTTACGTTGATGCCGCTGGCGTGGAGTACCCAGGAGATACCCCGGTGGCATTGGTGAACGGCGAGCCGACGCCGATTGATGTGCTCAATCCCGAAGCTGCGCCCGTGGTGGGCGATCTTTTGGTCAGCCAGACGGTCGGCGAGTTCGAGGTCAAGAGCAGCCTGCAGATTCTGCTCGAATCAGCCCAACAGCACACTATTGCAGAATGGGCTGAGATTGCCGGCGTTCGCGAACAAGACATCCTGGAGCTTGCCGCTGAGTTCACCTCTCACGGGCGGAAGGCAGCAGCCGACATTCACCGCGGTCCCTCGCAACACACCAATGGCTTCTACAATAACAACGCCTGGTATGTGGTCAACCTTCTCATCGGCAATTTCGACTATGCTGGCGGCATGATCAAAGCCAGCACCTACGACCGCAAAGGCAGCAAAAAGGGTCAGCCATTCCCGGTGATGACCATGTTTGGCGAACACCATTTCACCTCCTTTGGGGTGGACATGCTGCGCACCAGAACAACCTATGAGAAGAGCACCCTCTTCGACGGCACCTATCCAACCAAGCGCCCCTGGTTCCCCATCGCCACCGACATCTACCAGGAAGACATCCCCTCCATCGGCGACGCCTATCCCTACCCAATCAAGGTCTTGATGACCTACATGAACGGCAGCGTCTACAGCCTGCCCGCCGGGCACACCGCCATCGAAATCCTGGCGGACACCAAGAAAGTGCCCTTGCACATTTCCAGCGATATCCTGGTGGGCGAGACCTCCACCTACGCCGACTACATCTTCCCCGATCTCTCCTTCCTGGAACGGTGGGAGTTCCACGGTTCTCACCCCTCTGTGCCGTGGAAAGTGGAGAACGTTCGCCAACCAACCATCTCCCTCCCAGGCTGGCAGACCGTAAAAGTCTACGGGGAAGAGATTCCCATGTCGTTCGAGGCATTGCTCCTGGGCATCGCCGAAAAGCTGGAATTGCCAGGCTTTGGTCCCAATGGTTTTGCCGAGGGGATGCCCTTTACCCGTCCGGAGCACTTCTACCTGAAACAGGTGGCGGATATCGCCTTCGGTGAAAAAGAAGACGGATCGGACAGCGTCCCAGAAGCCGACGACGAAGAAATGCGTATATTCCTCGAGGCGCGCCGCCATCTGCCGAAGTCCGTGTTCGACCCGGATGTCTGGAAAGCAGCGGTTGGCAACGACGAGAGCCTGTGGCGTAAGACCGTCTTCGTCCTCAACCGCGGCGGACGCTACCAGAATTTCGCCAAGGGCTACAAAGGCGAACAGGTGGCAAACAAATATGGGCGCCTGATCAATCTGTACCAGGAGAAGACCTACACCTCCATAAACACGATGACCGGCAAGCCCTTTATTGGCTATACAACCTACATCCCTGCTGGTTTGTCCTCCACCGGCGAGGAAATCCCAGACAATGGCTACGAGTTCAACCTGATCACCTTCAAAATGATCACCATGACCAAAGCTCGCAGCATCACCAACTATTGGCTGCTGGCTGTCCAGCCCGAGGGATATGTGATGCTAAACAAGGCAGACGCCGACCGTCTGGGCATCAAACCGGGAGATAAGGTGAGGCTCTCCTCAGCCAGCAACCCGGATGGCATTTGGGACGTGAAAGGCGGGCGCAAGGTACCGATGGTGGGCAAGGCGTACATTGTGGAAGGTCTGCGCCCGGGCGTGGTGGCTTTCCCCCTGGGTTACGGTCACTGGGCAAGCGGCAGTCACGATATCGTCATAGACGATAAAATCGTCAAAGGCGACCCGCGCCGGGCTGCGCCGCTGCATGGCAATGCCGCCATGCGCGTTGATCCACATCTGGGCAACGTTACCCTCTCCGACCTGGCTGGCGGCAGCGCTGTATTTTATGATAGCAAAGTGAAGGTCGAGAAAGTATAATAGAACAAAAGTCTGGGGCAGGGAGAGTCGCCCCTGCCCCAGACTTATCAAAGACAGCATGCGACAAAAGTACTTGATTATTCTCGCTATCACCATCATTATCGGGTTGTGGCTTTGGCTTGCCCCGCCGCAGCTCTGGCTCAACTGGACAAAACGGGTAGACATGAACGACCCGGTCGCGACCGGTGAAAGGCTAACCGAACAGTACCGCTGTCGAGACTGCCATCGTATTCGAGGCGAAGGCGCCTTGAAAGCTCCCGATCTCACCGGGGTCACCCAACGGTTATCCAACCAGGAATTGGAGCGATGGCTGATAGACCCGAATGCGATGAAAAAGAATACCGCCATGCCGGATTTCAATCTATCCGAGACTGAGGTGGCTGCCCTGATTGCATATTTGAAATCAACCGACTCGCAATAAACACGCCAGAACTCCGAGCCTGTTTGCCTAAAGGCAACTGCCCAAGGCAGACAAGCCGGCTGTCAGCATCCGTGGATGCTGACAGCCCCGGTCAATTGTGGAAACACCTTGACCCCCCGAAGTCCATCGTGGACGGAATTGGAAAGGAGACTTTGAATGCTATCCCTGAATGAGGTGTTAAAAATAACCACCGCGCGCCACAGCCATCTGTGCCCGCGCCAGGTGTTGGGGGCGCGGATTGGTCTGGCTGGCGCTCAGGCGCTTGGGTTAGATACGCCGCGTCGCGACAAACGCCTTTTGGTCATCCTCGAGACGGATGGCTGCTTTGCCGATGGAATCGAAGCCGCCACCAGTTGTACAATCGGTCATCGCACGCTGCGCGTGGAAGATTATGGCAAGGTTGCGGCGACATTTGTAGACGTTAAAACCGGGCAGGCGGTGCGCATCACCCCTGCCCCAGATGTGCGCCAGCGGGCATATGCCTATGCTCCAGACGAGAAGCGGCATTACTTTGCCCAATTGGCAGCCTACCAGATTATGCCTGACAGCGAGCTGCTTTCGTTCCAGGAAGTGTATTTGAACACGCCGGTTGAAGCCCTGATCAGCAGACCAGGCGTGCGGGTAAAATGCGAGGTTTGCGGCGAGGAGATCATCAACGAACGTCAAGTCCTACAAGAAGGTCGAACCCTTTGCCAGTCCTGCGCCGGCAAATCATACTACCAGCTTGCTCCTATAGAGATAGAAATATCGGCATTCAACACCGCCGTTCCCCACCTGGCGGGAAGTGGATGAATGCCTTGTTGATTTAAACTATCTCCTCGGTGGACGAATGACCAACACCGGCTGACGGCAGAGTCTGACCACGTTCTCAAACGTGCTACCGGCTATCATTTCGCGCACTGCGCTGCGACCTTGCGAGCCCAACACAATCAGGCTCGCCTCGATTTCATCAGCAACTTTCAATGTCTCGCGGAATGGAATGCCGTGTCTCAGCAGGGATCGGGTGTCTAATCCAAACATACGCAGTGACTTGCACAGCGCTTCCAGGCGTTCCGTGTCATGGCGGTCAAACTCCGCCAGTTGTTCTGATGGGCGCTGTTTCATCACCCGTTCATCTTGCACGTGCAGCACAATCACTTCCTGAGCGCCGACCGCCTTCAAGCGCTTGACCACTTGAAAGGCTGCATCGGCGCACTCAGAGAAGTCCGTAGGATGGAGGACACGCTGGAACATATTTTCGCACACCTGGCGACACTTCACACGCCCCAATTCGCGAATGACCTCGAATTTCTCCAGCAATACCGGCAGGGTAGCGCGGCGGATCACTTCGTAGGCTGTGCTGCCAATCAACAGCTCCTGGGCAGCAGTTGCCCCCTGAGCGCCAAGCACAATTAAATTAACCCGCTCCTCTTCCGCGACACGTACACTCAGTTCAGCCGGGCTGCCATACTCGATCCGGGTCAGCACCCGCAGCCCTTTCCCTTCCAGCGCCATCTTGGCAATGTTTAGCTTTTCACCCAGACTCCAGCGCCAAAAATCCAGACTTTCTCGGTTGATGGTCTCGGGCATAGGCACATCGCTTGGGCGGATGACGCTCAATAAAACCACCTCGCGCAACCCGGCGGTTTTTAAATCGGGCAGACAGGCAAGAACTGCATCAGAATACGCAGAAAAATCGGAAGGGAACAAAACCCGTCCAAACATCGCTGCAATTTAGGAATGACAAATCCTATTTTACCGCGAGCGACTGCGACCCTTACCGCCTCTCCTCACCGCGATGACTTCAGCCAGAATTCCCACTGCTATTTCCTCCGGCGTCGGTCCACCCAGGTCAAGACCAATTGGAGCGTATACGCGGTTGAGGGCGTCTTCACCATAGCCATCAGCGCGCAGATGGTTGAGGATTGTCTCGCATTTTGCGCGGCTACCGATCATGCCAATATAGGGAACCGGCGTTCCAAGCGCCTTACGGAGCGCTGCTTCATCGGTGACATGATCGGTTGAGATTAATACGACAAACGTCTCTTCATCTAAAGTTGTCGCTTCTAATCCGGAAACATCTGCTCGACTCGGCTCAACATCCACAACAACCACTTCGAATCCTGCTGCCTCACCCATTATCTTGAGCGGTGTACCGATATGTCCTCCGCCAACAATGACCAGCCTGGGTGGGGGTTTGTATGGTTGGAAGAAGACGCGCAGCTCCCCGCCGCACAACACGCCAACTGCGTCAACGCCTTCTTCCTTCAAACTGTAATGTTTGAGAAGAGGAACGCCTCTGGACAAAGCATCTTTTGCATCCCTCAGAATCGCTGATTCCAGCCTGCCGCCTCCAACGGTGCCGATTCTGGTGCCGTCTTCCAGTAACACCAGTTGCGCGCCAACCTTCGCCGGCGAGGCGCCTTCAACTTCCACAACGGTTACCAGCACTGCGGGTTGCTTGCTCTCAATCGCTTCTGCCAAAACCTGGATAATCTCCTTACTCACAACAATCCTCCAAAATAGGACCTCAGCCTGAAAGCCTGTCCCTGTTTGCCCGCGCTGATTAGCCTCGGTTCAGCAGCGGCAGGCGATGGTCAGCCACACAACGATAGGCAAACACATACATCCCCGCAGACCAGGCTTGGTGGGGATAGCCCATCGGTTGTCCGCTGCGCCCGTGACACCACTCGTTGAACTCCCATTCCCCCTCAATTCCGAGGCGATTGACCTCCGCCAGTTTTTCTAATTGACGGTGAGCTTCCTCCATACGCCCGGCTTTGACCAACCCAGCCACATAAAAGCCGCCCACAAATGGCTAGATTCCTCCGTTGTGATACTGCTCGGGTAGATTCAGGTTGTTGTTGCGATAATATTCGCGCCAGTCCTTATTTCCAGGGTAGATCACCGGGTGCAACACTCGCACCGGGTAAGGGTCAGCAATGCCAACCTGGCGCAAGTAATCCAGGATGCGCTTCTCCTGGGCGGGGTTGGCAACCTCAAACAGGATTGCCAGCAGGTTGCCGAACACATCGCAATAATCGCCAAAATCCCGAAACGCAACATAGGGCAGA
>JBBIPD010000049.1:2828-12899 GCA_037443025.1 Chloroflexota bacterium | reverse complement strand
ATGCGGTAAGATAATTCCCGTAGCTCGCAAAGCTTCGGTACACATCTTGCACGTTGACGCCCTAGACCGATGAAACCTGTCCTCGTCTGCATCATCGTTGGTTTAGCCATCTCAGGTTGTTCAGGTGTTGCCCTCCAGCCGGTCGCTTTTGCTTACCAGGATGCACAACCCCCAACCCCAGAGCCAACATCCTTTATCTCACCCACACCTGAACCCCTCATTCCAGATACCCAGACGGTAATTCAGGCGACTGAGGGTAACCCTCAGACCCCGCCAGAGGTCATCCCATCGCCCACTCCGGGCAGCAATACCTATAGCTACTCCTACGGACCCTATTATTTTCCCCCAAATATCAACCCGCTGACTGGATTGCCCGTAGAAAATCAAGAACGGTTGGAGCGCCGCCCCATTGTCATCAAGGTCACCAATTTTCCCCGCAGTGTCCGTCCACAATATGGGTTGTCTCTGGCAGACCACGTTTATGAATATTACATCGGCGATAGCATGTCACGTTTCATCGGGATATTCTATGGAAATGACGCCAGCCGGGTCGGTCCCATCCGTTCTGCTCGCCTGTTCGATGAACATGTGATGCGCATGTACGAAGGAATTTTCATCTTTGGCTGGGCGGACGATCCGGTGCTGGAATTCTTGCTGGCGGATGACATCAAATCTCACCTCATCATTGAGCGCAGCGACAGTTGCCCCCCCTTGTGCCGTATCGGACCCAAAGGCGCATACAATACCCTGTTTGCAAACACTGCCGAAGTTGGGGCGTACCTGTCCAGGCGAGGCACCAACAACGACCAGCAGAAGCTGTGGGGATTGCGTTTCGATGTCGCTGTGCCAAAAAGCGGAAACCCCGGCAATCTCTTCTATCTGGATTATTCTGCTGTCTCTTATCACTATTGGGAATATGACCCGCAAACTGGGCGCTATCAGCGTTTTCAGGACACCGTTGACGCCCTCGGACAAACCGACAGGCAATATGAACCCCTGATTGACAACCTCACCGGACGACAGTTAGCCGCGGATAACGTCATTGTGTTAAAAATCCCCCACACTTATTACTACCGATCCAATTCTACCGAAATCCTGGATCAACCGCTCCTGGGCGAGGGCACTGGCTACGCCTTTCGTAATGGCAACATCTATCCCATCACCTGGTCCCAAGAAAAGCCGAACCGCCTGTTGGAATTCAAACTGCCCAATGGCGCAACTTACCCCCTCAAACCGGGCACGGTCTGGTATGAAATCATCGGTGAAACGTCCCAATTCGAGCCAGTAGCCGATGGGGTTTATCGGTACAGCTTCAGCATCCCCTGATAATCTCCCCAATCAGACCGGGTCCTCTATAAACCAAACCGGTATATATCTGCACCAGGACCGCCCCGGCATCCAGCTTCTCACGGGCATCAGCCGCGCTCATGATGCCGCCCACCCCAATCACCGGCAACTTACCCTGGGTGGATTTGACGATATGCCGGATGACCTGGGTGCTGCGTTGACGCAGTGGCGCGCCGCTCAACCCGCCGGTCTGAACGGCTAAAGGCGAGTGACAGCCTTCTCTGCCCAGGGTGGTGTTGGTGGCAACCACGCCATCAACCCCGCGCGAGCTGATCACATCCAGGGCGTCGTCCAGTTCATCATCGCTCATATCCGGGGAGAGCTTGACCAGCAACGGTAGGCGCCGCCCCAACTCTATCTCCAACCCACGGCGCTTTTCCACAATTGGAGCCAAAAACTCATCCAACGCCTGTCTGGCTTGCAAACGACGCAACCCCACCGTGTTCGGCGAACTGATGTTAATCACCATGAAATCCACCACAGAAGCGAACACCCTCATCAAGTACAGGTAGTCATCCGCGGCATTCTCCAGTGGAGTCGCCCGGTTCTTACCCAGGTTAACCCCCAGAATCAGGTTGTTTGGATGCAATCCCTGAAGCCGACGAGCGACGAAATCTGCGCCCTTCCCGGGAAAACCCATCCGGTTAATCAACGCCCGCTCTTTAGGCAGGCGAAACAGGCGCGGTTTCAGGTTGCCGGGTTGGGAATGGGGCGTGACAGCGCCTATCTCGATATGCCCAAACCCAAGGCAAGCCAGCCCACGCCAAGCCAGCCCATCCTTATCATACCCCGCTGCCAGACCGAGCGGATTGGGGAAAGTTAACCCAAAAACCTCAACAGGCTTGGGCGGGACAGCATACAAACGCCTTAACAAATCTCCAAACAGGCGAACGTCCCCTGCCAGCTTCATCAGATACAGGGTGAAGGCGTGAACCAGCTCTGGATCGAAACAAAACAACAGTTGTCTGACTACCGGATACATCCAAACCACCAGCTAAGATTGAGATTGTTCAATGAACCTTCTCACAGCGGCGACACTCTCCTGGCTAATTTTACCCTTCTCCTCCCAGTAATCCAGGAGTTGGGTCAGGGTGAAAACAGCGTGCATTCGGTAACCCTGGCGGGCGAGCGCCTGGCTGGCGCCGGATTGACGATCAATCAGGACGACCACGTCCCGCACCTGCAGCCCGGCGGCGGTCAGCTTCTCAATCGCCTCGAACTTGCTGCTGCCGGTCGTTGCCAGGTCATCAATCACCACCACCCGTTCCCCTGGCTGAAATTCGCCTTCAATCTCAGCCCGGGTGCCGTAACTCTTGGACTCCTTTCGAGGATATATCATCGGATAATCGCTCAACAGACTGATAGCGCTCGCAATCGGGATTGCGGCGTATGGCAGCGCCGCCAGACGGTCGAAAGACAGGCGTTCAAGCAGAGGCAGATAAGCCGCCGCCGCCTGAGATAACAGGCGTGGGTGGCTGACGAGCCGCCGCAAGTCAATATAGATTGGCGACCGCAAACCCGACTTAAGCTCGAAATCCCCAAAGCGGACGCAACCCATCTCCAGCAAATCATCTGCCAGGCGAAGCAGGCGATTTTCCCCTGGAAAGACGGATATACCCTCTCCAGACAGGATGCGCTCTCGCACCCGGTTGATATCCAGCCGCAATTGCCGGGCGACCTGGGCGGGGTCTGGAGAGCGCGAGAGGCTGCGCGAGACCGGGATTAACATACCCAAACCATCCGGGCGTAACCCTGCCTGCAGAGCCGCTTCCAAATCTCCGCCCTGAGCGCCCACGCCGGGGGCGAGAATCCACAAAGCGGGAGTAACCGCGCGCACTCTCCTCAACGCCTCGGGTTGGGTCGCTCCGACCACCAGACCCAGGTTGTCACCCCGATTCCAGCCCTGCGCCAACCGCGCCACCTTTTCATAAAGGGTTTCCGCCTCCCCAAGGCTTGCCGCCAACTTCGAGTCCTGCAAATCGGTCGAACCAGGGTTGGAGGTTTTGCAAAGGAGAAACACCCCCCGCTCCGGCGCTTGCAGGAATGGCTCAATCGAGTCGTATCCCAGATAGGGGCTGATAGTCACCGCGTGCGCGCCCAAAACTTCAAACGCTGCTCTGGCATACGCCTCCGCCGTGGAGGGGATATCGCCGCGCTTGGCATCCAGGATGACCGGGACGCCTTGGGGTACGGATGCTATCACCTGGCGCAGCCCATTGACGCCCTCAGCCCCAAACACCTCAAAGAACGCGCTGTTTGGCTTAAAGCAAGCCGCCTGCTCGGCAGTGGCGCGGATTAAGCGCAGGCAGAACTCTACCGCCGCCTCAGCGGTTGGCTGGGTCAGATCATCCGGATGAGGGTCCAACCCAACGCAGAGCAGGGAATCGGTTTGCCTGATTCGTTCGGTCAGCCAGGAAAAAAACGTACCCATAGGCGCTTACGCCTTCCCCAGCACCATCGCCAGAAGCGCCATGCGCACATACAAACCGTATTCCATCTGGCGGAAGTAAGCGGCGCGCGGGTCGTCATCAAGCTCCATGCTGATCTCTCCAACTCGCGGCAGGGGATGCATGACGATCATTTTTTCTTTGGCGGCTCTCATCACCTCGGGCGTGATGACATAGGCGTCTTTGACCTTCTCGTAATCATCCAAATCGGCAAAGCGCTCTTTCTGGACTCGGGTGACATACAACACGTCGGTTTGAGGCAGCACATCCTCCAGAGTCAGGTGCTCTGCCTGGGGTACCCCCTTTTCGCTCAGTTCCGCAATGATTTCAGACGGCATGCGCAGGATATCTGGCGAGACATAATTGAGTTTGACCTGATACAGTGAAAGCAAGCGCGCCAGGGAATGCACCGTCCGTCCATACTTTAAGTCCCCAAGCATGGTCACGGTCAGACCGTCCACTTCGCCCAGTTCTTCGGTTATCGTAAAGAGATCGAGCAAAGCTTGCGTGGGGTGCTCGCCGATTCCGTCGCCAGCGTTGATGATCGGTTTGCGTGCGTATTGAGCTGCCAGAGCCGAAGCGCCCACCTCGGGATGGCGCAACACAATCACATCCGCATAGCACTCAAGCGTGCGCACAGTATCAGGCAGGGACTCCCCTTTGGACACCGACGAATAACGCACTTCATTAATAGGGATAACGCTACCACCCAGGCGTTCCATGGCAGAAGTGAAGGATGACGAAGTTCGGGTAGAAGGTTCGTAAAACAAGTTGGCGAGGATTTTCCCTTTGAGCAGGTCAAAGGTGCCAACCCGGGCAACCATCTCCCGCATCTCATGGGCAACGCCGAAGATATACTCCAGGTCGGCTCGATTGAATTGCTTGACGGAAAGGATATCTTTACCGTAGAAAGGGGCGCCGCGATGATCGCCAAACGGCAGATAGGGACTTTCCAGGCGGGGTGGGGGGACAAAAGTGGTCATCTGGTTTTACTCCTTTGTATGAGATTTCTTATGCTGGGTTAACTTATTCTCAAATTCCGTCCATATCCTGGCGGGGCAAGCACCCGACCGTCCACATAAGCCTCCCTGCCGCGCAGAACAACCCGCCGCACCCGACCGAAAACCCGCCAGCCCTCAAAAGGAGTCCAGGCACAGCGGGTGTAGGCGTCGTGGGCGCGGATATCCCAGGCATGGTCGGGGTCAACCTCAACCCAGGTCTCCGGCTGTGGCGGCAGGTGAAAGATACGCCGCGGGTTATGGAACGTGCGGATGATAAGGTCATCCAGGGATAAACGTCCCTGACGAACCGCCGTGAGCAGGAGCGGCAGGGCGGTTTCTAACCCGGGGAAGCCAGGAGGCGGGTTCGCTCCATCTTTTTCTTCCAGGGTGTGAGGGGCGTGATCGGTGGCAAAGCAATCAATCACATCCAGGTTTTGCCACAAGGCATCGCGGTCCTCCGGCGAGGCGAGCCGAGGGCGCACCTCGCTTCGCCCTGCGCCAAGGGAGGCGAGGTCATCCGTGGTGAGAAACAAATGATGCGGACACACCTCGCAGGTCACCCCAACCCCTTTTTCCTTGGCAGCCCGTATCAACAGGATTTCCTCTTTCAACGAGACATGCGCCAGGTGGAGGGGGCGTCGGTAAAGCGCGGCAAGTAAAATCACCGCCGCCATGCTGCGACCCTCGGCGTGGGCGACAAGTGGATATTGAGGCGGCAGGCGTTGAAAATGTTGCATCCAGAGAGTCATGCTATCCAGGCGAAGCGGACCATAGGTCTGATCTAGATACATTTTTACCCCTGCTGCCTGCGGGGCAAGCCCCACAATGCTTTCGGTATTATCCGCTCCGGCGCCCAGATACTGGGCATAATCGCAGCGGGCTTTAGACCGGGCGATAGCCAGGGTAGCGCCCAGGGTTTTTGCATCGGTTACCGGCGGCGAGGTGTTGGGCATTGCCAGAACCGCGCTGAAACCGCCCGCCAGGGCAGCCGCGGTGCCGCTGTCCCAATCTTCTTTGTGTGTAGCGCCGGGTTCGCGCAGGTGGACGTGCGCATCTATCAAACCGGGTAACCTGATCATCCTCGTCCCATCCGAAATCTGACAAAAAAATAGAGCCTGTAAGGCTCTATTGACCGCTAAAAAAATCGCCCCTTGGGGTAAAAACCCGGGGGCGATCATGAATTGTCCGAAAACAGCGAATGGCTTTCATCTCGACCAATTCTACAAACTTTTTACAAACTGTCAAGGCTCAACTTTCGGGGTTTTTGCTTTATCCCGGCTCTGATACCACAGGGCAAAGACAATAATCACGGTAAATAACAACGCCCCGAGGATAACCCCACCCCAGCCGCTCAACCAGCTCGGCTGAAATTCGGGAACCGGCGTCTGCACCGCCTGGATGACCAGCGGGGTTTGGGATAAGGTGAGGACAAAGGCTGTCAGGTCGTTGATTTCCTGCTCATTCAGCGGACCGCCATTCGCCTGGCTCCAGGCAGGCATAGCCGACCCCGCAACGCCGTTGACGATGGTGTTCTTCACCGCCAGGTCGGGGCGCACCGAGGCAAAGCTCTTTGCCAGAGCAGCGCCCACTCGACCCTGTCCATTCTCGCCGTGGCAGACGACGCAATTTTGTTCAAAGAGCAGCGCGCCCCGATTCGGGTCGCCCTCAACGTTCGGAATCGCGGTAATCTGCACTCTTGGGGCAAAGGTGGGAGTGGGAGCGATGTAGCGCGGACCCCCGGTTTCCCAGGTGAGGATATACGCCACCAGGGCGTCTATCTCGACCTCAGACAAAGGACCTCCATTTGCCTGCGACCAGGCAATCATGGGCGAGCCGGCGATGCCCACTTCAATGGTCTCCCTGATTCTCAAATCCGGGCGGATGGATGGCCAGTTTTTTGCCAGGGTTGCGCCAACCCGCCCCTGACCATTCTCGCCATGACAGACTGCGCAGTTCTCCGCATACAATCGGGCGCCAAGCTCAATTTGAGCCTGATCCTGGGCGCGGACAGAGCGGAAGCCAAACCATAAGAAGCCAAGCACAGTCAGCAGCGCCAGTCCAAAAATACGCAGATGGTTAGAGGCTGGCATGAACACCTCACTTGATGGACAACATGTAGGCGATCAAATCGGCGGCGTCCTGGGCGGTCATGGTTTGTCCATAGTTGCCCGGCATCAGGTTCTCCGGATAGCCTTGCACCACGAAAACATTGGGTTGGACAATCGACTCCAGCAAATATTGTTCAGGGGTTGTGGCGTTTCCGGTGTAATCCGGTTGGGTAAAGCGGGTTGCCGCTCGTTCGCCTATCCCAGGAGCGCCTGCGCCCGCCGCCCAGGCTGGACCGGTGTTGGTGCTCACATGGCAGCCCACGCAGCCCTGAGTGGTGGCAAGAGTCTCGCCTTTGGCGGCATCGCCTTCAGGCAGTTCTATGGTGATATCGGTGCCAACGGGTGGTCCTGCCAGCACCGGCGCCTGCCCGCGATCGGGGGCGGTGGCTTCCCAGTTCATCACAAAAGTGGCGATATCCCGTATCTGATCAATCCGCAGAGGACCGCCATAGGCGTCGCCCCAGGCAGGCATGGCAGGTTTCCCCTGCCCGGCGTATTGCTCAGGGCGGGTGGAGACCAGACGACCGCTGGAAACAGTGGCGACAATATAATCCTCCAAAGAACCGCTCCACCCGACCTCTTTTATCCGGGCGTCAAAGAAATAACGGTCGTTCAGGGGTGGACACAGCCCCGGAATCCCTTCCCCTTGTTTGCCGTGGCACCCGGAACAATTACTGTCGTACAGCTCCGCGCCCACCTCAATCGCCTGAGCTTGCTGGTGCTGCGCAAATTGTCGCATACGCTCCTCTTCTCGCAGACCATAGTTGATAATCAAGCCTGCGGTGAGCAGCACAAGGATCACACCCAGCGTGATTTCGATATTAACTCGAGACATCGTCTATTAACCCTCCGCTCCTACCGAATCTCAACCCCGCTCACGCTCACGGTGTAAGAAGTATTGTTTCTCATATACTTTCGCTTCCCCAGTAGCCGGGTCATCCCAGGTGATGCGCAAGGTCACTTTCTTCAAATCCTGTTGCCAATCCTCGATGACCATCACCGCCCTGGCATTGGGCAGTCTCTTATAATCTGGAAGCTTATCGTTTGTGGCGGCATAGGTCACCCGCTCAGAAAATTCTTTGAAAACGCTGGTCAAAGCGGGGCAGCCGTAATCCAGGTTGGGACACAAATCACGCGGCACCTCAGCCCCAACTTCATAGACGCCAGTTTGAAGCTGCTCGAAAGGAATCGCCCGCAGCGGACCCACCCCCTCCTCGGGGGCTAAATCCTGAATGATGCGGGTGGCGGCTGGAGTTTGGATGCCGTAATGGGGTAAGCCCATATAGCTAAGCACGATGAGGGTGATGACGGCAAAGATGCCCACCCCTACCGCGATGGGTCGCTTGTAAAGGCTGCGGAAGGGGTTGCGGTCAATGTAAGGAATGGCAAACAGCAAAAGGACGATAACGGTCGGGATAATGATGCCCATGAGCGTCTTATCGCCCAGTTTGAGCATGCCCTGCAACCACCAGAAATACCAGGGCGCTTCTGTGTCCAGCGGCGTCACCTGGGGGTTGGCAATATGCTCCAAGGGAGCCGCATAACCAAAGAAGACCGTCCCGGCAATCAGTAAGAATAATCCAAGAGCCGTCAGGAACATCTCATGGGTGAACAGGTCGGGGATGAAATCCAGGCGCTGTTTGACCTCTTTCTTCTTCTCAGGCGATAAATCCCCTTCTTCGTAGCGCGGCGGGAGCGAGATGCCGTGCTCACGCGAGACCTTGTAATAGTGGATGCTGATTACCAGTATCGCCGCCAGAGGCAGAAGCACCACATGCATCAGGTAAAAACGCAGGAGACCACCCGCGCCGATATCCGGCGCGCCGCGCAAAATCAGGTTCGCCTGCTGCCCAAAAAGGGGAGCGGCTTCCGCCATGCTGGTGCCGATGGTGACCGCCCAATACGCGAGCTGATCCCACGGTAGCAGGTAGCCGCTGAAGCTCAGGAACAGGGTGATGCCCAACAGAAATACGCCCGTGAACCAGGTGAAAGAGCGCTCTTTTTTATACGAGCCGGTCAGGTACGTGCGCAGCATGTGGAGGAAGGTGAAAATCACCATCGCCTCCGCCCCCAGGCGGTGGATATCACGCAACATCTTGCCAAAGGGGACGTTGCTGAGCAGGTTCAGTATCGAATTATAGGCTTGATCCGGCGAGGGGGTGTAGTAAATCATCAAGATCAGCCCGGTGAAAAGCTCGACAAAGAAGAAAAAGGCAGTGAAGAAACCCAGGCGAAAGGTGTTGGCGAAGATGGTCGCGCCCTTTTCATAGTAGCGCGGGCGGATGTGAAACAGGAAACTGGTGGTGTGCACGCGGTAGCGCGGGTTGGGCTTTTCGGTGGGCGGATCGCCGCGCAGGATGGCGCGCAGCTCGTTCAAACCAAGACCGGCGGTGATGATTCGCACCCGGTTATCCACCATACCGCCGATTTTCTTGCGCATGTCTTGCAAATCGAGTGTTTTATTCATAAGCTATCCCATCGGACCAAAATCGCAACAGAATATAATTTACGCGTGTTGCTGACCGTTGATTTTCTTGCCGGTATCCACCTGAATCAAGACATCAGGATTATCCGGGACAGGCAAAGGATCGCCGTTTGCCGCCTCAGCCACCACCTCGCCGGTCGTCGGGTCAACCGCCTGAATGGCGAAGCGGTCCAGGCTGCGTGGCGCCGGTCCGGCGATATAATTGCCGTTTTTATCGAACTGTGAGCCGTGGCAGGGGCAGATGAACTTATTTTCCTGGCTGTTCCAGTTGTACAGGCAGCCCAAATGGGTGCAGACTTTGTACAGAGCTAGAACCCCGGCGTCGGTGTTGGTGAGCCAGAATTTGACCTTGGCAAAATTTTCGGGCGGCGCGTCGGTGGTCGGCAGATCAGACGCCGGACCCACCGGCACCACGCCCCCAAATTCACCCTCTTTGAAACGGGGCATGGCAAACAAGTAGGTCACACCCCCCAGGCTGACGGTCAGAAAACCCAGGGATGCCAGCCAGGCAAAGTTCAGGAATTCCCGCCGGTTTATCGTTTTTTTCTCTTCAGAGACTGACTCTTCAGGTTTTGCTGGCATAAAGACCCTCTCCTCATCTTCCGTTATTTACGCTGATCACGCGAGATTTGCGGGGATATTCTGCCATCACAGAAAATCCAGATATTTCAGACGTAATAACC
>JBBIPD010000049.1:0-2806 GCA_037443025.1 Chloroflexota bacterium | reverse complement strand
GAGAGAGTCTACCAAAAAAAGATGCGCCTGTCATACGTCAGAAAAATAAAATCGTGTGATTTTAGACAGACCAAAAGGGTGATCCCATAATCACCCCTCCGTTAATTCCATGCGCCGACCCTCATGGTTGTGGTATCATGCAAGGCAGTTAACTGGCGAAGACATCAAACATCTGGTCTGGAGGGGCTTATGTCGCTGGGTGAAATTCACGGTCGCCTGGGCACAACCACCCTGTACTTTTTTCTGATTTTGGGCATCTGGGGCATCTGGCGCTACATTCGCAAGCAAGACGTAAGCAGCAACTATTGGGGGGCGTTGGTCATCGGGGAGATTCTGGTGGTTTTTCAGGGGTTGTTTGGGGGCTATCTCTGGCTGATTGGGGAGCGCCCGGGACGCACCATCCACATCCTGTACGGGGTTATCTCGGCGCTGGTCATCCCGGCGGTGTACGCCTACACCAAAGGCGATGAGAAGCGCCCGGTGCTCCTGATATACGCCGCCTCGCTCCTGGTCGGCGCTCTGCTGATCATCCGCGCCATCACCACCGCAATCTAGGCGAAACCAAATCCTTTACCCTTATCGGCAATAGCCAGCCTCACCCGCCCAATAAGCAGCATAAAATGACAGACGGTGGTTATACCACCGCCACTTTTAGCGGAGAGGGCGGGCGCCCGCCCATCCGAGCGCAAAGGATGGCTGAGTGATTACTTTCAATATAGTGTATTACATTTAATCACTTGACTTACATTTTATTAAGATGTAAGATAAACAAAGAGAAATAAAACTATGAAAACATATGTAACTGTAAAAGGTCAGATCGTCATTCCAGCCGAACTGCGGCGTAAATATCGGATCAAAGCTGGGACAAAGATCTACGTGATCGACACTGGTGAAGCGATCCTTCTCAAGCCCGTGACGGAAGAGTCACTTAAGCGATTGCAAGGCAGGCTGAGAGGCAAAGGCGTGCTGAAATCGTTGCTGGAAGAGCGTCGTAAGGACGCAGAACGCGAGTAATATGACCGTCACTAAAGTTCTGGATACTTACGCACTGATCGCGTTTTTTGAAGATGAGCCAGGTGCGGATTTTGTGCGCAGTTTATTGCTAGAGGCAGAATCAGGCAGTCTTAATCTAGCCATGTGCGTGGTCAACTTGGGTGAACTATGGTATATAGTAGCCCGCGCTGACTCCCCCGCTCAGGCAGACGCCCTCGTAGAAGAAATCCAAGGATTATCCATAGAAATTGTGAATGCCGACTGGAAGCTCACCTATCAGGCAGCAATCTTCAAATCGAAGGGTGGGCTTTCCTATGCCGACTGTTACACCGCCGCCCTGGGAAAACTCCGCCAAGCAACAGTTATAACTGGCGACCCAGAATTCCAAAAATTGCGAAAAGAGATCACCCTGAGCTGGGTGGAAAGCCCTCGCGCCGAGTAAGAGTAACGCACCTTAAAAGCGAGAGCGCCCAGTTCCACCTGAGCGATCTCTGGCGTGAAGTTCACGCCTGGCGTATACCTTTAGCACTTTGACATTCGTTCACCAAGCATTGCTGCCGGCGAAATTGCTCTGAAAGTTATACGCTCTGCGGAGAGGGCGGGTTTCCTCTCATTAGGTTATAAGTATAGACAGCATAAACATAGGCACTTATTGCCGGCACTTAATAGATTTCTATTGAGTGCCGGCTTTTTGATTCTCCCTGAGCAGATCGCAAAGGTTGCGTCTAAGCCGGCGGGAGAAAAGGAGATGACTACACAATCCACACACCCACCGCCGGGCACCTGGAATGCCCGGAACTTACTAACTGTGCTCGAAGTAGCGGAATGGGCACGCGTCCACCCAAAAACCGTTTATCGCTGGATCAAGGACGGTAAGCTCGAAGCGATTCAATTTGGACCGCGTACATTCCGTGTGCCGGAGGATGCAATTGGCAAGTTTCTTCATAAGACAGGGTATAGCAAGACCACTGCACTACCCAAACCCAATGGGAGAGAGCAATCATGAACGGCTCCAATATCCAACCGGAGAGGGCGTGGCAAATGGCGCTTGACCAGCTGCGTATGGATATGCCGAAATCTTCTTTCGATACCTGGGTGCGTGACACCAGCTTTGTGTCATTCGAGGATGGGGTGTTCACCATAGGCACACCCAATGCCTACGGCCGAGAGTGGCTGGCAAGCCGTTTGACCAGTACCGTGACGCGTCTGATGTCCGGCATCTTAAATCAACAAATGGTAGTCGAGTTTATTGTCACCGAAGAAATCCTTGAAAACGAGGAGGATGGTTTTCTTGAGGAAGAAATTCCAGTTCCTGATAAACACCCAACTGTGCTGTCCATCCAGGCGGAGTACCAGTCGATCTACGACGAAATCGTTCAGCCAGACCACGTCATTGTTATTCCGGGGTACTTCATGCGATACATCCCACTTCTAGGATTGGAGTTAGCCTGGCTCTACATCGGATTTCGCCAGGCCGCTTACGAAGCGGGTGCAGCCAGACAGCCCGGGAAAAAATTTGGAGCGCCTTCTAAGAAGGTCGCCTACTTTTCCGGCATGAGCATACGCACGTTCTGGCGCTGGGCTGCCAAACCCGAGGCATGGAAACGGCTGAGCTGGTTGGTAAAGCAAGTCGATATGGAACCACGCTGGAGTCGTGGCAAAGATGGCCGCCCACACCAATCTTCTCGATATTACAGGGTAACCATGATTCCCCCACTCCCTCCTTTTGATGAGCGATCATTGCGCTCCTGGCTTTACCGACAGCTTGCTCAAGGAAAAACTCCGGTCGCTGTTGTCCAGTCGGCATTGGAGA
>JBBIPD010000048.1:0-12968 GCA_037443025.1 Chloroflexota bacterium | reverse complement strand
CCACCGACCTCCCTGCCTCCAACGGTCACCGCCACTCCCTCGCCAACCCCAACCCAAACCCCCACCCCCCTTCCGACTCTGACGCCCACGCCTCTGGTCCTGGCGGATGTGGGCACCCCTTTGCCTGAAGAACTGCCTGTGATCACTTTTAACAACGCCGCTCTGGTCTCCGGTCTGGCGCAGTTCAAAACCCAAAACATCACCGACCTGGACTGGTCTCCCGATGGCGGGAGCCTGGCGGTCGCCAGTTATGGCGGGGTCTCAATATACGATGCCAGGACAAGGCAGGTGGTCATAGAATTGGACACCCGCCCGGGTGTTATCAGCCTTGACTACAACCCTCAAGGTAGATTGCTCGCCGTCGGACACCGCTTTGGCTCGGAAGCTGAGGGGCGCGCCGGGAGTGTGGATGTCTGGCGCGTCTCCACCTGGCAGTCTCTCGGACCGATATTGGGCGGCAACCAGGCGGTGAGCGAGGTGACCTTCTCCCCAAACGGCAAGTCCCTGGCGTCTGCATTCGTCAGCAACATCTACGATCAAAATCGGGTGGTATTCTGGGATGCAGTGCGCTGGGAGATCAGCCGCACCCTGCAAACCGGCACCGCCCTGAGCATCGCCTTCTCCCCGGATGGCAAACTCCTGGCAACCTCGCCGGATCGTTATGCCGTGGATATTTACCGCCTTTTGGACGGCGTTCGCCTGCAGACCCTGCGGACTTCCTTCACCGGAGCAGTGAACTGTCTCGCCTTCTCTCCAGACGGCTCCCGCCTGGCGACGGGTCACTATGATGGCGAGATACGCCTCTGGAATCCCCTCACCGGCGAGCTGCTTTCCGTTCTGCGCACAGACAGCGTGGTGGCAAGCTTGGCTTTCAACCAGGATGGCACCATCCTGGCTTCGGGACAGGGGGTCACCGCCAACAGCCTGATTCTATGGGATGTTGAGATTGCTCAACCCCTGCGCACCCTGGAGATGCACCCTCACCCAATCGTCAGCCTGGCTTTTTCACCCGATGGAAGCACCCTTGTCTCCGGCTCTTACGATGGCACGATCTGGTTCTGGGGCGTGAGGCAGTAAGTTTCTGTGCTACGGCTTCGTCAATTTCTCCCGTTAATCTTGCTGGTTATGTTCTCAGCCTGTCGCAATGGGGTCACCCCAACCGCGGGCGCTCACCCCGTATCTCCGACCCTTTCTCCAGGCGCACCCATACCCCAGACAGCTACTGGCTCGCCGCTTATCTCGCCAACCAGCCCTGCCTCCTCTACCCCGCCCATCTCCGCTCCAGGCAGCCCAAATCCGATCATCCGGGGCACCCCAGTCCCCTCAGTCCCAACTTCAGAGGCGCCGCTTTCAGAATCAATCACCCCTCAAAACGCGTCCAACCTAGTTGAATATGCCCGGCGCGAATTCAGCCCTTGGGATCAAATCCTGGCAATCCGTTGGTCGCCCGATGGAACCCTGCTGGCGGTCGCCGCCGGGGATGCAATTTACCTGCTGGACGCTGCGACGCTCAACGAAAAACGAAAATTGACCCCAGGCGTTGCGACTCCGGGACTGGATTTTTCCCCAGATGGGCGGTCTCTGGCAGCGGGCGGACGGGACGGGATGCTCTATATCTGGGAGGTGGACAATGAAGCGTTACTCCATGAACATCAGGCGCACCAAAAGAGCATCAGCAGCCTGGCATACAGCCCGAATGGGGAGACGCTGGCTACCGCCGGCTACGACGCCATCGCCCGCCTTTGGGAGGCAAGCAGTCTCCAGATATTGGGAGAACTCATCGGCGGCAGCTATGCCATCCCGGCGGTTGCCTTTACGCCAGACGGCGCCAACCTGGCAATTGTCAACAGCAATGTCATCCGCCTGCGGGATATAAACACCCAACGCATCGTCGTATCCCTTATTGCAAGCGAATCAATCTACTCCATCGCCATCAGCCCGGACGGCAAATATCTGGCATCAGGAGACGTCAACAACGGCGTGCGCATCTGGGATTTGACTGCTTCACCTGGACCTGGCGGCGAGATTCGTTCCGGTCTGCTCAAACTGGAGGGTCATACCGGGCGCGAAAACCGACCAGAAGCTCTTGTCTGGCAGGTATCCTATTCCCCCGACGGTTTGCTGCTCATCTCAGCCGGTGGAGATGCGAAAACGCGCCTGTGGCAGGCGGAGAATGGGGAATTGCTGGCAACGCTCTCCGGGCATACCCAGGCGGTCACCAGCGCCGCAATCAGCCCCGACGGGCGATGGTTGGTAAGCGGCGGGCTGGATGGGAGGCTGATTCTGTGGGGCGTCCGCGCTCCCCGATGAGAGGAATGAGCGGTCTATCAGCCAGCTAATCAACCAACAAAGCCAGGACATTCCCCAAGACGACCAGGCTGAGCAGAAACCAAATCCAGCCCTGCGCGCCTCGTTGAGCTGCATAATACAAAGGCAGGAGCGGAACAGCCATCAACAGAACTACCGCCAGATGAAATTCGAACTTATGGGCGCGTAATCTCCTAAGCAAACCAGTCAAACCCTCCTCCTGAGCTTTACCTGAGCCATACCCCTATCGCGGTCAGCAGGCTGATGACCAGGACCAACAGTCCGGAATAAATCAATAGCCGCCGCATGACATCCCCTTCTTTGCCAGCCATGCCCGCGGTGCTTGCCCCTACCACAACCTTCGTCGGCGCCAGCACCGAAGCCAGGGCTGCGCCAGCGGTCTGCGCCGCTAAAATCAGGGCGGCGCTGTATCCAAGCAACTGGGCGGTGCGCAACTGAAGCGCCCCAAAGACCACATTGGAATTGGTGTTGCTCCCGGTCATGAACGCGCCCAACGCCCCAATCCAGGCGGCGATGAACGGGAACAAACCCCCAATGCTCGCCATACCCCGCGCCAGGGCGTCGGTCATCCCCGCGTGCTCCATGATCACCGCCATGGTCACCATGGATAAGATGCTGACTGTGGAGGGCAAAACACGGCGCACCGTGCCGTTCAGGATGCGCCCTACCGCCCCAGCTTGATAGAGACCAGCCCGACGATAAATCAGGTAAGCCACGACCGAAGCGTATCCCAGGACAACCCCGGTATGCCTGAAAAAGGCTATCTTCCTGCCCGGACCCGCCGGCGTGAGGTATCCCAGGTTGGTGCTGATCTCAGGAAAATCCACCTCGATAACCACCCTGCCCAGGAATTCCCTCAAGCCGGGCGCCAGTTGCACAGACAGGATGATCACCATCATCGCCAGATAACCCGAAAGGGCAACGATCAAAGCCCGTCCATCCAGAATGCCATTGTCCTTCTCCTCGCCCGGGTAGCGTCGCGCCAGGGGAATCACCACCAACAACCCGGCAATTCCGCCAATAAATGCGCCGATATTCCAGAAGCCCGCTACCGCCACAATATACTGGGTCACTGCCATCACCAGCCCCAGTATCACCACTGCCCAAAATAGTCGTCGCACACCAGACCATCCCCCGGCGGCATGCGCAACCATCCAACCAACAAAAATACAGGCGATTCCCAAGAACAAGGCAGCCGGGGAGACCAATTTTTCCCCAGGTATGCCGGTAGCCGCTATCAGAGCTTGAAAAGAAGAACCTAACGAGCCAAATGTGACCGCCCACCCATGTCCAATAGAGGGGATAACCACCGCCGCCAGAGGGGGAAAGCCAAGCCCTACCAGAATAGGGGCAATCACCGCAACCGGTACGCCGAATCCTCCAACGCCTTGCAAGAAGGTGGCGAACACCCAACCGATAATCAATGCCTGCATCCCGCGGTCGTTGGTCAGGTGAGGCAACGCCTGACCAATGGTGCGTATCGCCCCCGCCTCATCTGCCACCCGGTAGAGCAGGAAGGCTGCCCAGATAATCAATAAAACATCCAGGCTCAATAGCAGCGCCTTGGCGTGAGCATATGCCAGCAGCGTCGGTCCAGCCCCAAAGAATCGCATCCCAATCAGAAACGCCGCAAGGTAGCCGGCTCCGCCGGCGCGCGCCGCCCCCCAACGTAAGCCAACCATGAGAAACAGGATTAAAGCGATCGGTGCCACAGCGAGGAGAAAGAACATGGGGGTTTCCGCCAATTATCCTGGTTAGATTTGAGTGATTTTGATGGCGCGGTTTCGGGTATAGAGGTGTACCAACACCACTCCCAATACCAGGGCAGGCAATAACACCAAGCCCGCCTCCGGACCAAAAGCGCCTCCGGTGAGTATCCCCGGTCCGGAAACGCTCTGTGAGATGAGACGCGGCAAGCCGTCCAAGCCGCTAACCGAAAAGCCAAAGATAGTGCTTTCAAACAGGTTCCAGCCAATGTGCAGACCAATCGGAAGCCAAAGCAGGCGCGTCCGCAGATAGCCATACGCCAGGAAGACCCCGGAGACAAAGAGACCCACAAGCGCAGCAACACTGAAATTAGGGTTGGTAATATGGGATACCGAGAAGAACATAGAAGAAATTATCACCGCCCAAAACAGATTAACGCCTTCTTCCAGATTTTGCAGCCAGTAACCGCGATGCAGCAGTTCCTCCGCCCAGGCGCCTAGCGTGAACACAATGAGCATACTCAGCACCCCTTTTGCTGCTTGCGCCTCTGTTTGGGAATCCCAGGCAAACCCTTTAACAGACAGCCATCCCAGCCCCAATTCGATGAGGAAAATCAAAGTCATCATCAAGGCGGCGATTAAGACACCCGCTCCAAGGTCCTGGAGCGCCCGCCGATTCCAGGATAAGCCCAGGCTGACAAAAGAACGCCGATCTAACCATCGTCGCCCCACGAAAACCGAAGCGGTGACCGCTATCAGCATAATCGCCTGGCTTGCCAGAAGTAGATATCCCTGCTGAAGCGTCGGGGATAACACCTCGCTAATTCCATAAAATATCCCCAAAGTTATAGCGAAGAACGCCAGGAGCAATAGCTGCGCTAACAAACGAAAGCCAACCCGCAGGCGGTTTTCTTTGGGCGTGAGAAACACCCAGGCTAACCAGTTTCTTTGTGGGGCGGGTTGGTTCATTGGCTGATTAAACCGAGAATCGCAGGATATCTAAGGGGATGATCCGAGGCGCGGCTTATTCTTTCAAATAGATATTATCCGGATCAAGTTCTTCGTGCAAAATCCGCAATTCTTCCTGGCTCGGGGGTTCAGTGTAACGCAAATCGGGTGAGACCTTCAGCTCCCAACCGGTATTCTGGCGCACCTGTTCAATCGCAACCCCGGGGTGCAGAGCGGTTAAGATCAGTTCCCCGCTTTCGTCCGGCTCCAGCATGCCCAGATCGGTGACCACCGCCTGCGGACCGCCGCCGCGCAGACCAAACGCTTCACGCTCGGCGCGTCCGCCGAGAAATCCCGCCGAAGTCCGGAAATCAACCTTTTCAGGCAAGCGCCGTTTCTGGTGCGGGGTGAGAATGTAGCAGCGATTTGCCCAGGCGGCGATCTCCATAGACCCTCCCGAACCGGGCAGGCGCACCTTTGGATGCTCGTATTCGCCAATCACCGTGGCATTGATGTTGCCAAACCGGTCAATCTGCGCTCCGCCCAAAAAGCCCACATCCACATTGCCGGATTGCAAATAGAAAGCGAAAATATCATACATGCTGCATACCGAGAGCGCCCCGCTGACCAGGGTCGGGTCTCCAATGGAAAGCGGTAATCGGGCAGGCTGAGCGCCAATCACGCCCGCCTCATAGATCATCACCAGGTTGGGAGCATGAGTGCGCCGCGCCAGATTGCACGCCAGGTTGGGCAAACCCACCCCCACAAATACGACATCGCCATCCCGCAGCAGGCGAGAGGCGTTGATCGTGAGCAACTCAGATGAGGTGTAATTACTCATAAGTCATATTCCTCGAAACGGTTTTGGGGCAAGCGTTATTACCACATCGGGTTGTTCCCTGTCTCCGGTTAAAATTTGCCATAATTCACCGGAACGCTGAGATACTCTCCCACCTGAAGGCGCGCATGGACTTCCTCCCCGAGTTTTTCCCAGTATTCTGCGCGATCCTTCACCCCATACACCCACTCATCCAGATATGCCAGGACGCCCTCCCGAGTCTTGCTGATCTCGTCCCATTCCAGGTAAAAGGCGTTATCCCGGTCGTAATACCCCTGAGTATAGGAGGGATGAGCGCAATACGGCACATGACAGACCGCGTCCACGATGAATCCGGGTATCAAGGTGCGATTGGGATCAGATCGGATGATCCCTCCGTCCACGATTTCTTCTGCAGTGAGAATCACCTTTCTCGCCGCGAAGGCAGCCTCCTTCTGCTCCCCAATGATGCCCCAGATGTGGGCATTCCCCTGGGCGTCAGCCCGCTGGACATGCACAATCGCCACATCCGGATTCAAAGCCGGGACAACGACCACCTCCTTACCGGAATAAGGGTCAACCACCTTACGGTGGTTGGGGTTTGCCCGTTCCAGGTCGCCCGCGCCGGTGGGGTTCATCGGCATGAATGGCAAACCCGTCGCGCCCGCCTGCAGGCGGGAGATCATCCCAAAATGGGAATACTCTTCCCACTCCAGCCTGCCAGCCTCGACCTCGGCGCGCACGATCCTGAGCGAACCGACCCCGGGGTTGCCCATGTATGAGAATATCACTTTGCGGGCGCAGCCCGCCGCCACCATCTGATCATAAATCAAGTCTGGCGTGGCGCGGGCAAGGACCAGATTCTTGCGCCCCTGGCGGATCATTTCATGCCCTGCCGCAAAGGGGATCAAATGGGTAAAGCCAGCAGCATAGACGGTATCGCCATCTGCCACATAACGCCGAATCGCTTCAGATAATGACATCAATTTAGACATATCCATCATCCATCCATTTTTCTATCGAGGTTGGTGTCACTGAGGCTTTTTACTCCGCTCCTCGGTAGCCGTAAATTTCTCCGCCTCGATGTTCTCTCGCTTCCTCTGGCGCATCTTGCGCAAGGCGGAAAAACGGTCGCTCGGCTCAGGCGGCTGACGGTGCTTCCACATCACATATATCCCCCAGAACACCAGGACCACTCCTGAACAAAACAGGGGATATTTCGGCATCCCCGCCTGATCGGTTGCCATAAAGATAATCAGGGCGAGAAAGCCCAAAAAGAAAATAAACTGCCCAATTTTCCCCGTGTACAACCCGGACCTCAGCCAGAGGGATTTATCCGGGAGCATCAGCCAGGTACTCCCCAGCCAATGCTCCCGGTTCAATCAGGAATTGAGAACCGCCTCAGGTCAAACAACCAGCCTACTCGACCAATGTGCGAATCTGCTCATGCATATAAAGCGGCAGGTAATAATGACCACCGGCGTTCTTCCCGCTCGAGCCTGAACCCTTCCACCCGCCAAACGGCTGGAAGCCAGGCCATGCGCCGGTTGTCGCGCCCTGGGGACGGTTGGCATAAGTCACGCCTGCCTGGATGTTCTCAAAGAACCACTGCGCCTCTTTCTTCGAGCCATAAAAGCCCGCCGTCAGACCGTAGTTCACATCGTTTGCCAGGGTCATGGCGTCTTCCAGCTTCTTGAATTTGGCAAGGGTGGTGATGGGCAGGAACATCTCGTACTTCCACAAACGATGGCTCAAAGGAAGATCGGCTACCAGGGTTGGGGCGCAGAAATACCCCTTGGCATACTCGCCTTCGGTGAGCACTTTCCCGCCGGTCAAAATCGTCCCAGACTGTGAGAGTTCTTCGCAGAAATTCTGGTAATCCTGATAAGAGTTCTTGTTAACCACCGGTCCAAGGTAGACCTGGCGATCGGTTGGGTCGCCAATGGTGAGTTTATTGGTCAATTCGACCAGCTTTGCGACCAATGCATCATAGACCGCCTCGTGGATATAAACTCGCGAGCAGGCTGAG
The DNA here is from genome assembly GCA_037443025.1 of Chloroflexota bacterium. GTDB lineage: Bacteria > Chloroflexota > Anaerolineae > Anaerolineales > UBA4823 > JAQBDA01. The sequence continues at coordinate 5,140 of JBBIPD010000048.1, read as the reverse complement.
CACTTTTGTCCCTGCAGACCGAACGCTGAGCGCACAATCCCGATTGCAGCCCGTTCCAAATCGACGCGGCGGGACACAATCGCCGGATTCTTGCCGCCCAACTCGAGGATAATCGGACGAACATATCTACCCTGAGCATAGTCTCGGAAAATCTTCATCCCCACATCATACGAACCGGTAAAGGTAACCCCATCTACTTCCTCGCTCTCAATCAATGCCTGACCCAGGGTGCTCCCCGGTCCGGTGACATAATTGAAAACCCCGTCCGGCAAGCCCGCGTCCCGGAAACATTCAGCCAGCAGGCGGACGGTGAAGGGTGTATCGGTAGCCGGTTTCATCACCAGCGTGTTTCCGGTCACCAAAGCCGCCCCCGATGGACCACCGGTGAGCGCGGCGGGGAAATTAAATGGACTGATCACCAGCCAGACCCCATAGGGGCGCAGCACGGAGATATTGGTCGAGGTGTACCCAACCAACGGATCGCGTCCCATCTTGACGATAAAGCCGCGGTTTTTCTCCATCTGGTAGCAGGCATAACGGATTAAGTCGGCGGTCTCTGCCACATCCCCCAATGCCTCCATCCGGTTCTTGCCCACCTCCATCGCCATGACCGTCCCAATCTCAAAGATGCGCTCATCAATCAAATCAGCCACCCGACGCATCAGCCTGACCCGGTCTTGCCATTTCATGCCGCTCCATTTGGGAAACGCCTTGCGGGCTGCCGCCAGGGCATCCTGGGCGTCTTGAGCCGTCCCCTTTTGGAAAACCCCCAAAACGATGTCCGTGTTGGCGGGCGAGCGGTCTTCAAATTTCTGCTCGGCAAAACGCTCCTGACCATTGATTATCATGCCATACTCTTTTCCCAGATTCGCTCTGGTTTTGACCAATGCCTCCTCGAAGCGAGTATGCAGCTCTTCGGGAGGGTTGAACATGGTCGCGTAGGTTAGTTTGAAACTCTCTGCCATTCGAAAACTCCTTTTTTTAGTTTGTCGGTAACGGAACAAGAAATTTCAAATCCTGGAATATTGTACCAATTTATAGTATAGCCCAGGCGTGCGCTCTCGTCAAAAGATAGGTGTATGGTTCCAACCATGACAGAAATCCGCTTTTTTATTGCATCGTCGCCCTTTTTAGGCTAAACTCAATATAGCGCAGCAACTCACGGTTTGATTACCAGAACAGGATGATTGAATGAAGCTCTCGGGTGTACACTTGCTCCTATCCTATCAATGCAACTTCGAATGCGATCATTGCTTTGTCTGGGGCAGCCCCTGGCAGGAAGGCACCATGACCCTGGAGGACATCCGCAATATCCTTCAGCAGGCTGGCGAGGCGGGCGGCGTTCGCTGGATTTATTTTGAAGGCGGCGAGCCATTTCTTTACTATGCAACCCTGGTCAAAGGGGTAGAAATGGCATCCAACGCCGGATTCGAGGTGGGCGTTGTCACGAACGGCTACTGGGCGACCAGCCCGGAAGACGCCACCAATTGCTTGCGCCCGCTTGCCCCCTGGGTCAAAGACCTCTCCATCAGCAGCGACCTGTATCATTACGACCAGAAACTCAGCCGGTATGCCCAAAACGCCGTCCAGGCAGCGGAGGTCCTTAATATTCCGGTCGAGGTTATCAGCATCGCTCAACCGGAAATCGAAGCCGTCGGCGTCCAAGGGCAACTCCCGCCGGGAGAATCTGAGGTGATGTTCCGTGGACGAGCAGCGGCAAAACTCGCCCAACACGCAAAGCTACAGCCGTGGGAAAGTTTTGATGAGTGTCCATTTGAAGACCTGCGCGATCCAGGCAGGGTACACCTGGACCCGCTGGGCTACGTCCATATCTGCCAGGGCATCTCGCTCGGCAACATCTATCAAACCCCGTTATCGGAATTATGCGCCAGGTACGATCCGGATGCACACCCTATCACGGGCGTCCTCCTGGCTGGCGGTCCGGCGGAATTCGTGCGCCGCTTCCAGCTTCCTCCCGCTGAAGGCTATGCCGACGCCTGCCATCTGTGTTACTCGGCAAGGTGTATGCTGCGCCATCGCTTCCCCGATTATTTACAACCCGATCAAATGTATGGAATCTACAAACAATGATGTTCTTCGCAGACACCACTTTCATCGGCATTGATCCAACCGCCGGGCAGCGCCCTTTTGTCTATGCGGCATTGGATAGCAACCTGCGCCTTCTGGCGATCGGTCAGGGAGAGATAAACGAAGTCCTGGCTTTTGTCGCCGGGCAGAGCCGGGCATTGGTGGCGGTATGCGCCCCGCGCCAGCCAAACCAGGGCATGATGGAAAAGACCAATGTGCGCGAGTCATTCGCTCAACCGCCCCGCCCCGGGCGGTGGGTCAACTTTCGCGTGGCTGAGTTTCAACTTCGCCAGCACAACATCAGCTCGCCGCGCACCCCCCGTCGTGAAAAGAACGCCCCGCGTTGGATGCAGATGGGCTTCCTCCTCTACCGGCGCCTGGAAAGTCTGGGGTATCAGCCCTATTCGACCCCGGATGGCAACCACCAGACCATCGAAGTTTATCCCCATGCCTGTTATACCGTGCTCCTGGGGCAGCCTCCGTTTCCCAAACATACCCTGGAAGGGCGGATTCAACGCCAGCTTGTACTTTACGAGTGCAAGGTGAGCGTGCCCGACCCAATGCGGCTATTCGAAGAGATCACCCGTCATCGTCTGCTCAAGGGCATCCTGCCGCTCGAAGGGCTTTACTCTCCCGGAGAATTGGATGCGCTGGTGGCAGCCTACACCGCCTGCAAGGTGGTCAGCGCGCCCGAAGAAATTTCCGTCCTGGGTCACCCAGAAGAGGGAGAGATTTATCTGCCGGTTCCCGAACTGAAAGCACGTTACTAAACTCTCGGCTTGGTGTTTTACATACGTGATAAACCTTCAGCTAAGGGAAAATTATTATGCCAAAACATCGAGTCAAAATGATCATCAACCCCAACGCCGACCTTGGTCGAGCCTGGCGTCAGGCGGCTGACCTGCGTCCAATCGTCGAACAGTTCGGCGGAGCGGACTGGACCGGCACGGTCTATCCCACTCACGCCATCGAGCTGGCTCGCCAGGCAGCCGAGGATGGCTACGAGCTGATCATCTCGGTTGGCGGCGATGGCACCATCCACGAGATCATCAACGGGGTGATGCAGGTGCCGCCAGAGAGCCGACCCCGGCTTGGCGTCGTCCCCCTGGGTTCCGGCAACGATTTCGCCCACGCTGCCGGGGTGGATCCCCGTCCTGCCTATGCCTTACAAAAAATCTTCACCGGAAAACCGAGGAGGATTGATATCGGTCGGCTTGAAGACGGCAGCGGGCGGGTGGAATATTGGGATAACGCTTTGGGAATCGGCTTTGACGCCACAGTTACCATCCACTCGCGCAAATTCACTTATATGCGTGGATTTATGATTTATTTTCTGGCTGTGTTGCAAACCATCATGCTCAATCACGATGCGCCCCGCATGCACATCTCTACCGATAACGAAACCTGGACAGACGAGTTGCTCATGCTGGTGCTGGCAAACGGCAGCCGGGAGGGGGGCGGCTTTTTGGTCGCTCCGCAGGCGCAGCCAGACGATGGGGTCTACGATTACGTCTGTATTGGGCGCGTTTCTCGACCGATGATGCTGCGCCTCATTCCAGAAGTGATGCGCGGTACGCATGGGCGCTTTCGCCAGGTGCGCATGGGCAGGCTGGTTAAGATGGAACTGAATTCCGAAGCCCCTTTGACCATCCATGTGGACGGTGAAATCTTCGCCGGCTTCGGTATGGACGTCCGTCAACTTAAGGTCGAGCTTCTGCCGGGCGCCGTGGAAATCATGACATGAAATACTCGTCTCTGGGTTGCCCAAAAACCCAGGTGGACAGGTAACTTATGCTCACCCTGGAACAGAGTCTCCATACCCAGGACCTGGGCTACATCCAGATTGTCGCTGAATTATGGGAAGCGCCTCTCGACGCTTCCGGATTGCAAGACGCCATTCTCAGCCTGACTCCCCGCTTATTAGAGCAGAGCCGCCTCAACGAAATGCTCCAAAATTTACCCCTGGAGGGGCGGGAGGCGTTGGATGACCTCCTCCGCAATCAGGGCATGCTCCCCTGGTCTTTATTTACCCGACGCCACGGCGAAGTGCGAGAGATGGGACCTGCCCGGCGCGACTGCGAACGTCCGCACTTAAATCCGATATCAGCGGCGGAAATGCTCTGGTACCGCGCCCTGATTGGGCGGGCGTTCTTCGACTCTCCTCAGGGACCCCAGGAGTTCGCTTACATTCCCACCGACCTGTTACAGCTTATGCCGCAACCCCAGACGCCCCAAGGCGCCACCCTGGGACGAGCCGCCACGCTTGCCGAACGCGCCGTGCCTATCCCTGCCAACGATCATATCCTGGATCACGCCTGCACCTATCTGGCTGCATTACGCCTGAGCTTTTCTGAAAGCCAAATTGCAGCCATTGGCGCTACCTGGCAGTCACCGGCTGTGCGCACCCCCTACCCTTTAACCCCCAGGGCGCTGCATGAAATCTTGAATGCAAGCGGATTGATCGACGCCAACAACATGCCCGTCCCTGATATGACCCGCCACTTTCTGGAACTCCCTCGCGCCAAAGCTTTGGCGCAATTGGGACGGACCTGGCGGCACAGCTCAAGTTTCAACGAACTGCGCCTCATCCCGGAACTTATTTTCGAAGGAGAATGGCAAAACGACCCCTTGCGGGCGCGCTACGCCATCCTGGACTTTCTGGCGACTTTGCCCAAAGACGTCTGGTGGAACCTCAACAGCTTTATCCAGGATATCTACCATACCCAGCCCGACTTTCAACGCCCAGCCGGAGATTACGATTCATGGTATATCCGCAGTAAAGCCAGCGGCGAGTACCTGCGAGGATTCGCACACTGGAACGAAGTTGATGGGGCTTTGATCCGCTTCACTCTTTTGGGTCCATTGCACTGGCTGGGATTTCTGGATTTGGCGGCGCCAACCCCCGATTCGCCTCCGACCGCCTTCCGCTTTTCAGCCTGGGCGGAGGCGCTCCTGGCTGGAATCCCCCCAGAAGGAATCGCTCCAGAAGACGAAACCCTCTTGATAAGCTCGGATGCGCGTATCCGCGCGCCTCGCCGGGTGCCGCGCTCCG
>JBBIPD010000047.1:0-13013 GCA_037443025.1 Chloroflexota bacterium | reverse complement strand
CCCCAAGGGCGAACATTAAGGTCTGGTCGCGGTAATAGCCGGAGCGAAAATCCCCCTTCTTAAACACCTTTGCCATGGCAATTTGAACCAGTTCTTTTCCATCGCCGAATATGCCGAACTTGGCTTTTCCGCTCAAGACCTCCCTGCGTCCAATCAAACTGACCTGGCGGCTGCGATATGCCAGCCGGTAATCCCCAAGCACATCCTCGGGGTTTAAGAGGGATTCGGGATTTTTCCTCTCCTCGAGAAGCAAATCGCTCATTTTAATATAAACCTCCTTCGGCGAAGCTGCCCCCCTGACTCAAGAAGTGTGTATATTTGATTATATCGCCCTTTTTAGGGGATTTTCCCATGGATGCCGATATCTGGGGCGTCGTTTTCAATGTTGAAGTTGTCTCCAACGACTCATCCCGATGGAGGAAGGATGTCAGTTTTCGTCTGATAGTCCCTGGGCGATAATCTCAGCCACATCTAAAACCTGAATTTCGCTGTTGGCGTCTTTTTTGGCGTCGTTGAACATAACCATGCAGAAGGGACAGCCAAGAGCCAGTATCTCCGCCCCGCTAGCCTGGGCTTCCCGAAAGCGGTGGATGCTGACTCTCTCTGAGCCTTTTTCCTCTTCTTTCCACATCTGTCCACCGCCTGCGCCGCAGCAGAACGATTTGGCGGCATGGTTGGGCATCTCGACAAGGTTCATCCCGGTGTGATTCAGCACCTGGCGCGGCTCGATGATAATCTGATTCTGGCGTCCCAGGTAACACGGATCGTGATAGGTGATAAGAGCCTTGCCATGATTTTTGAGCTTCAATTTGCCCGATGATAACAACTCGTTGATGAGTTGGGTGTGATGAATCACCTGATAATGACCGCCAAAAGCGGGATATTCGTTTTTCAAGGTGTGCAGACAGTGAGGGCAGGTGGTCACAATCCGTTTAGGAGCCACTTCATTCAGGATTTCTACATTGGCGCTTGCCATCTCGTTGAAGAGGAATTCATTCCCTGCCCTGCGGGCGGAATCGCCTGTGCATTGTTCCATCTCCCCCAGGACGGCGAAGTTCACCCCAGCCGAATTCAGGATTTTGGCAAAGGCGCGGGCGGTTTTTTGCGCCCGGGCGTCTGTGGCGGGCGCACAGCCCACCCACCAGAGCATATCGGGTTCTGGATTTTCTTCAATGGTCGGCACAGCCAGTCCTTCCGCCCATTTCAAACGTTCGGTAGGGGGCACGTTCCAGGGGTTCAGGCTGCGCTCCATACCGCGAAAGGCGGTGGTCAGTTGCTCGGGAAAATCGTTCTCCATTAATACCAGGCTTCGGCGGATATCCAGGATATCCCGCATCGGCTCATTGCCTACCGGGCAGATGTCAATGCACGCCCCGCAGGCTGTGCATCCCCAGACCGCCTCGGGGGTAATTGCAAACTCCAGCAGCGTTTGCTGGCTGGTTTCACCTTTCGCCAGCCTTGCCCCTTCGGCGTTGAGAAAATACCGTTTGTTGATTTCCAGGGCAGCCGGGGAGAGTACTTTGCCGGTAGTGTACGCCGGGCAGACTTCCTGGCAGCGGTAGCACATGATGCAGGCGTATGCATCCATAATCTGTTCCCAGCCCAAATCTTCCAGGCGAGTGGCGCCAAATTGTTCGATGCTTTCGTCGTCGAAATTTAATTTGCTCAACTCGCCTATAGAACGGCGCTCGGGTTTGAGCAGAAAATTCAGGGGGGCAAAAAAGAGATGGATGTGTTTGGAATACAGGAAGTAGGGGATAAACGCCAGGATGGTGCCCAGGGCAAGCCAGAAAAAGAGATGTTCTCCAATGGTCAAAGACATCGGACTCAGACTCGCCCATAAATTCGACACCGCTGATGCGAAAGGCTGCCATGCATCCCCGCCTTCTTTAGCTATCAAGAAGGATTGACCGACGAAGCGTGAGCCAACGTGCACCAGGATAAACCCGCCTACGATGGCTGAGTCGCGGCGGATGCCAGCGCGCGCCCGGGGTTGGAGGAGCACATCCTGCCGGGTGGTGAGATTGGAGGGTCGCAGTATGAACCGGCGGATAATCAGGGATATCATCCCCACCAGGACGGCGACGCTTAATATATCGCCGCCCAGACGGTAGAGATTACCAATTGCGCCCTGGATGTGGAAACCGGGAATGAAGCCGGCGAGGATATCGAACAGATTGACCAACAGATAATAGATGAACCCCCAGGCGACGAAACCATGCAAAAGGCTGGTCCAAAATCGGAAGCGAAAGACGGGTTGGAAGGTGATCGTTTTATACACCACCTTGCCAATCCGTTTTTTAGCAATATTCCAGTCAACTTTTCCCTGACCGCGGCGGATGATGCGGATGATGCGCATTGCCACCAGGTAAGCGGCATACGAAGACGCTGCCAGAGCGATAAGGAAGAGGATTTTCTCAGGGAAGGTCAGCACGGCTCCTCCATCTGTAAGAGTTGTCCTTCATTTTTTACGTTTCGCATGCCATGTGGCGGAGCATCAAGGCGATACCGGTCTTGCGCAACCGGTTGGCAGCCGCTCCGGCTAGGCGCCACCAGCGGTGTATTTTGCCGGATCAACCGGCGTCTTGCCCGAGGGATCCCAGACATAGACCCAATCGCCAACATTTGCCCAATCGAACAACCAGTGGGCATCGCCGACCGTCAGGTTGACGCAGCCGTGAGACTGGGGAAAGCCAAGGTTGGCGCGCCAGTAGGCGCCGTGCAGGGCGCGCGCCTGGTCAAAGTACATCGTCCAGGGGACATCCTCGAGGTAATACGCGTCCGAACGGTCTGCTTCAAAGGAGCCGCGCATCGGGGTGGTCTCAAGTTTTTGATAGATTTGGAATAACCCCGGGCGGGTCCAAAAGGGCTCTATCCCGCTCGCAATCAGGGTGGCGAACACCAATTGACGGTTGTCATAGACAGCCAGGGTTTGTTCGTAAAGGTTCACCTCAATCCAACGGTCTCCGGTAACCCCTTCGGGCGGATCAGGGTTGGGAATCACCCGGGCAATAACCTTCTCATTGACCCACTCATCGGGACCGACCAGGTACCAGCTTTCTTCTCCCACTTTCTGCTCGGAGTACACCCGCACGATTTCATGGTGGTTGAGGATATGTCCGGTGAAATCCTGGTTCTGGTAGCCCGGGGTGCGCTTGGTTTCGATTGGACCCGGGCTGAGGAAGCCAAGCACCCAACCAAAGGCTGTCTCAGGAGTGCGGGAAAAGGTGAGACCCTGGAACAAAGGCACCGTTCCCAGGCGGGAGACGTCGTTGGCGGTCATCCAGGAATCCGGGTCGATCATGTAAAACCGTTTTCCGTCAATCACGGTCTCCTCGGTATAGGAGATATAGCTGAAAGGCGAATCGATGCGCCTGGGAGCGGCTTTCTTATTGCCCCGCAGAGCGTCCTCGACGGAGGAATACACCGGCGCATTGGGTGTGCGCACATAGCCGTAACGATAATCCACAACGGTCAGGGATGGGTCTGGTTTGATGTAGGAGAGCGGTGTAGGGGGAAAAGTAATGCCCATCGCCCCCATTCGGGTCAGGTAGGCTGAGGGTCCTTGTGGCGTGCAATCGCCCTGATCGCCCTGATAAATTCCCGGCAGACAAAGAACCCCTGCCTCCTGATTTGCGCCCTCGACCGAGGGTGAGGAGTCTATTCCAGGCGAGGCATTGACCGGGTAAATGTAGGCGGATAGCCCCATGCATAAGATGATCATTACCGGTAAGATGTGTCTCATTCTTCTGTTCCTTATTCACGCCAGATACAACGATCCCAGGATGGAAACAAACAATGTGATGCTGATGTAGCTGTTGATGTTAAAGAATGCCAGGTCAATCCGACTGAAATCATTTGGTTTTACCAGGCTATGCTCCCAGATGAGGAGGCTGGCGACGATTGCCAATCCAATCCAGTAAAGCCAGCCAAGGTGGGTGATAAAACCTAACGCCACCAACATGATAACGGTTGCAATGTGGCTGATTCTGGAAATCATCAGCGCAATGCCGGGTCCGAATCGCGCCGGGATAGATTGCAATCCATCCTGCAAGTCATACTGAATATCCTGACAGGCATAGATTATATCAAATCCCCCTATCCACAGGGTTACCACAGCCAGCAAGACCCAGGCGGGTAAATCCTCGGGGGTAAAAAGCGAACCTCGCACCGCAGCCCAGGCGCCCATTGGCGCCAGCCCGTCGGTGAAGCCCAATAAAAAATGAGAGAACCAGGTGAAACGTTTCGTAAAAGAGTAGCCAAAGAGGAATAAAAATGCCCCAGGCAGCAACTTGAGGGTCAGGGGATTCAAGCGCCAGGCAGCCAGGAGCAGGATGGCAGATGCAATCAAGACCCCTGCCCAGACAGTTCTGAGGGATATTGTCCCCTGGATCAGGGGGCGTTTGGCGGTTCGGGGGTTGTGAGCGTCGTAATCCCGGTCGGCGATTCGATTGAACCCCATCGCCACAGTGCGTGCTGCCGCCATGGCGATGGTGATCCAGAAAAATTGCCAAAACGCCGGAAAACCTTTCGCTGCCAGGATCATTCCCAGATAGGCAAACGGCAAGGCAAAGATGGTATGTTCAAATTTGATGAGTTCCAAGAAATCCCGGACTGATTTCATCGGATGGCATTATACCAGGGGAAGATGAATACCCGATTAGGCGCATATAAAACACTACACCCCTTTTCAGGGGCGTAGCAGTCTCCCATATGCGAACTTCCACTCAATCTATTTGACAACGTGCCGGACGGTCTGGCAAAACAGATCGTTGTTGGTGCCGTTCTTCAAACAAACCTGCAGGTAAATTGCGCTTTTTAAGTCGCTAGGCAGGATAAAACGGCTGGTTACTTTTTGGCTGGTGGACACCCTCATTTTGCCAATCTTGAACCATTCTCCCACGCCGGAGGTGACGTCTCTCACCTTAACATAGTAATTGCCCCCATTCTGGAAGTTTGAAGTGGTGATTTTGATGAGGTTGTTGATGCTTTGCACCGCCAGTTTGTTTTTTAAGCTCACGCTCAATCTGAACGGGATGCATAACTGTTGCCCCTCGACCAGTTGATAGGGCTTCTGCAGGTTGTTTGCGGCTGCTATTTCAACCCACTTGACGCCGTAGGTGTTGGCGATTGTGCCGGTCTTGTCGCCCTTCTTAACCGTGTGGTACGCCTGGCAAGAGGCTGCCTGGGCAGGTTGGGGCAGGGCTGCCAGCACAACACCGAGGAGCATGAGGGCGCTGATAACTACCCCGAAAATTCTCTGGCTGCGAGTATAGCCTGGAGGTTGCTTCATGAGATTTCTCCTTTCAAACACCGGATGATCAAACCGATAGCAGGCAGTTGCAACCAGGATTATACCCCATCCGTTCCTGGCTTACTCTCGCTTATAAGATGGGTGAGACGGACTCAGGTCTGAAATTGCCAGCGGCAGAGGCGCTTTTCCAACCAATCAACGGTGAAATACAATCCCAAACCAAGCAGGCTCATCGCCACAATACCGGCATACATGGCGGGATAATTGAATAGCGTGCTGCCGTTGAGGTAGATGTAATAACCCAGACCGCGCTGGGTTGCGTATAATTCGGCAATGTATAAGACTGCCACCGCCGTGCCGACCGATTGGCGTAAGGCGGTCAGGATCGCGGGCAGGCTGGCTGGCAAATAGACGAACCGGAAGAGGGCGCGCCGACCTGCACCCAGGCTACGCACGCTTTGGACCAGTTCCGGGCGCAACCCTGCAGCCTGGTCTCTTACCAGGACTAAAATCTGGAAGAATAAAATCAAGAAAATGATGACGATTTTGGGCAGGTCCCCCAAGCCTAAAAAGAGGAGAACGATGGGGACAAAGACCACCTTGGGGATAGGGTAAATCAGGTAGATGACCGGCGAAAAAATGTTATTCAGCCGTTTGGATTGACCTAAAATCAACCCGGCTGGGGCTGCCAGCAAAATTGCCAGGAGAGTGCTGGCGACCACCCGCCACAAACTCACCAGGAAATGAGTCGCCAGCTCATCCCTCAAACCAACCATGAATGCCTGGGCGACCTCCACAGGCGGCGGGAGGATGGGGCGCCTCACAAGCCCGGCAGCCACTTGCCATAAAATCAACAAAGCCAGGATTGCCAGAAGCAGATCACGTCGTTTCATTTCGGGTCAACTTATCCCTGGAGACAGGGTGGGTTCTGCCAGCATGCCACGCAACTCGCGGCAGAGGTTCAGGTATTCCGGAGTGTGGCGATAATCTGGCAATTCCGCCCTCGGATTGTCAATAATCACGCTCTTGCGATTTGGGGGTTGGCTGAGAATTAGTATCCTACGCCCCAAAATGGCGGCTTCTTCGATGGCATGAGTGACAATCACCAGGGTCAGGTTTTGCTCAGCCTGGAGTTCCAGGGTCAGGTTTTGGAGATTCTCTCGGGTGGGAGCGTCCAGAGATGAGAAAGGCTCATCCATCAGAAGCAAATCTGGCTTAAGAGCCAGTGTGCGCGCGATGGCTGTTCGCTGTCGCTGTCCGCCGGAAATTTGCCCGGGGTATTTATTTGCGACCTGGCTTAAACCCAACCTTTCCAGCCAGGGCTCTACGTCAATGTCTGGGCGGAAATCCTCAGGGGTGTGCGTGCCATCTGGTCCGTAGAAGTTGCGAATGCGTATGCCCAGTTCGGCGTTTTCGCGGACGGTTGCCCAGGGGAGCAAACCATAATCCTGCAAAATCAACCCGGTATAAGGTCTGGGGCGCACCAGGGGTTGTCCGTTGATGAGGATTTGACCGCTTTGGGGGAACCTCAAACCTGCCAGCAGATAGAGCAGGGTGGTCTTTCCACAGCCCGATGGACCCAGCACCGCCCAGGCTTCGCCTCGGTTTGCCTTCCAACTAAAATCTTCAAAGACGGGATAACCCGAGGTATATGCATAAGTCAGGGATATGATTTCGATCATCTTGAGCGTGGGGTGAGTGCGTCCCCAAACGTTTTGGGGACGCACTCACCGGGAATCAATTCTCAGGGAAGAAAACTCGGGTTAATCGAGTCGGAATAGGGGACATCCCTGCTGACCAGCCCTTTTTCCTTCGCCCATGCGAGGGCGTCCTGCCATTGGGCTTCGCTCGGTACGCTGGCTTGGGGGAAAGGCGGGACTTTGTACGACTCGAGCAGGGGTTCTGGCACTAATTTTTGTTCGCTGAGAAGGTCAGTCCATTTGGTAGGATCGGCGTTGATGATGTTAATCGCTTCGTCAATGGCTGCCAGGAAATTGCGGACGGCATCGGGGTTTTTCTCGATGAAGGAAATCAAGAAGGCGTAGGTGCTGTAGCCATATTCGGGGTGTTTTGTGTCGTCTATCACCACTTTTGCCCCTTGCTGGATGGCGAGGGTCGAAAGCGGATCCGGCAGTGTGGCGGCTTTTAGCTCCCCTGAGGCGAGCAGTGCCATCCTATCGGCGATTTTGGGGACGGCTATCGTTTTTATCTCGGCGGCAGGGATGCCCTCCGCCTCTAACAATCTGTTGGTGATGTATTCGATGATGGTTCCCTGGGATACGCCAATCTCCACCCCGCTGAGATCTTTGACGGATTCAATCCCGCTGTTAGCTGATGCCAGAATTGAGTATTGAGATGCGGTCGAGGTTGCGGTGCGGGCAAAACGGACAATCTGCACTTGAGGCTGGTCTTTGTTATACAGCAAAGTCGAGATGGTCTCGTTGATCATGCCATCCGCCTGTCCGGCGACGATCACCTGGTCGCGTTCGGCTGCCGAACCAACCGGGATAAGCTCGACGATTACGTTGTGTTTTTCAAACAGACCTTCCTGCTGCGCCACGTACATCGGCAGATTGTCCAGGATGGGCAGGATAGCCATTCTCACTTTAGCGGGTGGGGTATCTGCCGCCTGGGTTGCCGCCGGAGTGACGGGGGTAGCCTGGGCGCAGGCGCTCAAGATTATGCTGGTAACAATCGCCAGGGCGAACAAGATAACAATAAGACTCTTTCTACGCATTGTAAGTTTTTCTCCTTTGGTTTGGGGTATCAACATAGGAAGTTTATATGGATTGCACCTGCCCGACGGCGGCTATTATAGCTTAAGCTTATCCCAGATTGAGTCTACGCGCGCCTTGGTCTCCGCATCCATGAGGGTTGGCTCGGGCCAGGAGCGGTGATAACCTTCTTCGGGCAGCTTGGCTGTCGCGTCAATTCCGATTTTACCGCCAAAGGAGTGCTGGCGGGAGGCGTGGTCAAGGTGGTCTACCGGTCCATCAGCGATAATCACGTCGTGCGACCAGTCCACGTTGCCCAATGCCTGCCATGCAGCCTGAGACAGGTTTTGCACATCCACCCATTCATCTACGACGACAATCGCCTTTGCCAGAGCCATGAGCGCCAACCCCCATAGCCCAAAAATAACTTTACGGGCGTGACCGGGAAAACGTTTTTTAATCGAAACCAGCACCAGATTATGGAAAACGCCCTCGGCGGGCATATTCACATCCACGATCTCCGGCAGGAACAGGCGCATTAGGGGCAAAAAGAGGCGTTCTGTGGCTTTACCCATCCAGACATCCTCCATGGGTGGAATGCCGACAATGGTGGCAGGGTAGATGGGTTTCTTTCGATGGGTGATGGCGGTGACATGAAAAACCGGGAACAGTTCAACCGGGGTATAGTAGCCGGTGTGATCGCCAAAGGGACCTTCTGGGCGATGCTCGTTGGGGTCAACATACCCCTCAATCACAATTTCAGCCTGAGCCGGGACTTCCAGCGGTTGGGAAACGCAATCCACAAACGGCACCGGAGAGCCGCGCAGATAACCTGCCAGAAGGTACTCGTCTATATTTGGCGGGAGCGGGGCGGAGGCGCACCACATACTGGCTGGGTCTCCACCCAGAACGATGGCAGCCGGGATGAGAGGTTTCATACCTTTTTCGCCGGTTATCTGGCGGGCTTTGCGCTCATGTTCTGCGCCGCCTTTGTGACGTTGCCAATGGACAAGCAGGGTGCGTTGATCTATGACCTGGAGACGATACATGCCGACGTTGCGGATTCCGGTTTGGGGATCACGCGTGATGACCTGGGGCAGGGTAATAAAGCGCCCCCCGTCTTTGGGCCAGCATTTGAGGATGGGTAATCTATCCAGTGAAGGGTCTTCGGTATGGACCACCTGCTGGACGGGAGCGCGACGCACTTTCTTTGGCTTTAAGCCGATTGCCTTGACCACGCTCGCAAGGTCGCGACCACGATCCAGAACCTCGCCAAAGCCCCTGGGCAGACGCAGGTCAATAATTTTTGCCAGATTGCGGTTTAACTCGTCCAGGTTGGAGACGCCAAGCGCCCAAGCCATCCGCTCCGCCGAACCAAGCGCGTTGATGAGAACGGGCAGATCATATCCGGTCACATTTTCGAATAGCAGGGCTTTATTGGCTGTGGAAGCTCCCTTGCTGACCCTGTCGGTGATTTCGGTAATCTCCAGTTCGGCAGAAACGGGAACCTTGATGCGGACAAGTTGCTTTCGTTTTTCTAATAAATCAATAAAATCGCCTAAGTTCTCAAACGCCATTTCTTCACCCTAACTGACAAACCTGTTAATTATAGCATGTTTAGCTTGACACAGTCTTTTGCCTATGCTACATTTAGTTTGCTTTCTTGGCTGGTCCTTCATGAAATTTTGTAAAAATAAACGGGAGCCAGGATAGCTTACCATATAAAGTGTTTATTAGACAATGAGGAGTGGTTGCCTTGACAAAATCTCGTTCTCAACTCATGGTGGAACGCTTGCGCGATCTGCAGGCATCATCGCCGGATATTGAGGCGTCTGCTGTCGTCAGCGTGGACGGTTTGAGCATTGCATCCGCTTTGCCTCAGGATGTCGAGGAAGATCGGGTGTCGGCGATGTCTGCGGCGATGCTCTCCCTGGGCGAGCGCATCGCCACAGAGCTGGGTCGGGGCACTCTGGATCAGGTGTATATAAAAGGCGAAAAAGGGTATGTCATCCTGATGTCGGTGGGTGAAGAAGCAGTGCTGACGGCGCTAGCCAGGGAACAAGCCAAGCTGGGGCTGATCTTTCTGGATATGCGACGGGCAACCGAGGATCTGGCAAAGTTGATCTGACGGACGGAAAGCCATGGAGCCGATTCCGAAAAGCGGATATTACTACGCCAATAAAATTGTCCTTATCGCCCTCAATGCCCTGGAAGATGTCATGGGCAAGAATGGCGTCAATGCGATATTAAATCTGGCGCATCTGTCGCACCTGATAGACCACTATCCTCCCAACAACCTGGATCGTGAGTTCGATTTTGCCGATTTTTCCGCCATCAATCTGGCTTTGGAAGAGATGTATGGTCCACGAGGCGGGCGGGGATTGGCTCTGCGTGCGGGCAGAGTGGCTTTTGCCGATTCGCTGCGAAACTTCGGCGCGTTGGCAGGGGTGGGGGACCTGGCTTTCAAAGTCCTGCCCCTCCAGACCAAGATGCGCATCGGCATCCCGGTCATGGCAAAGATTTTCAGCCAGATTAGCGACCAGTACAGCACAGTTCAGGAACGGGAGCACGATTTTGTGTACACGATTCACCGCTGTCCGGTTTGCTGGGGGCGCCACGACTCGGATAAGCCCGTTTGTTTTATCGCCATTGGTTTACTCCAGGGCGGCTTGAAGTGGCTATCGGGCGGCAATGAATTTCGGGTGAATGAATCCAAATGCGTCGCGATGAACGACGAGGTCTGCGAATTTATCATTGATAAAACCCCCATGAGTTAGGTCGGCAACATATGGCTGAGGAGAAGCCAGTTTTACTGGTTGTGGAAGATGACGTTGATGTGGCAGATATGCTCAGCGCCTATTTCCACATCCAGGGTTATCTGGTTCTGACCGCTTATGGGGGAGAAGAGGCATTGGCTCTCTGCCGTCTGGAGCGACCCGATTTGATTATCCTGGATATCCGCTTGCCGGACATTGATGGCTATGAGGTAGCCCGTCGTCTGCGGGGCAACCGCCGCTCAGCCGATATCCCAATTCTTTTCCTGACGGATAAAAGAAGTCGCGCCGATCGGTTGCAAGGGTTGGAGCTTGGCGCCGACGATTACCTCACCAAGCCTTTTGATGTTCAAGAGTTGCGCCTGCGTGTTCGGAATGCGCTGCGTCGCACTTCTCACGGTTCGCTCACCAATCCGGTGACAAGCCTGCCAGAAGGGGCGTTGGTGGACGAGCGCCTTGCCGAATTGGTGGGCGAAAAAGACTGGGCGATTTTAAAAGTGGAATTGGAAAATCTCGAGAATTTTCGAGATACGTATGGATTTGTCGCCTCGGATGATGTGGTGCGCGCGGTCAGCCTGATGATCCAAACCGCATTAAGAGACATCGGTAATCCGAACGATTTTTTAGGACAGTATTCTCAAACCGGGTTCATCCTGGCGACATCGCCCGAGGTGGTGATGGAACTGTCTCGTCGCATTCAAGACCGCCTCGATCAGGCTTTGGATTATTTTTATCCTGTTAAAGATCGTGAGCTTGGAGTGATCAACCCGCGGCGGCTTACGGTCAAGATGTTTCAGTACACTCCGCCTGAAGACGGTTTCCAGGATTTGGGCGCAATAAAAACTTTCCTGGCTATATAATTGATTCATCAGGAGTGCGATGCAAATTACCGTTGTTATTCCAACTTATAATGAAGCCGAGAATCTGCCCAGGTTGGTTTTAGAGCTTTTGGACCTGCCTTTGCCTGGATTGCAAATCCTGATTGTGGATGACAACAGCCCGGATGGCACCGGCAGGATTGCGGATGAGCTGTCAGTCAGCCACGCGGGGCGGGTTCACGCGTTGCATCGGGAGGGCAAGCTTGGTTTGGGGTCGGCTTACATCCTTGGGTTTCAGCAGGCGTTATTGATGGGCGCAGAAGCAATCGCCCAGATGGATGCCGATTTCTCTCATCCTCCCGCAAAACTGGTGGAGTTGGAAGAGAAATTACGTCTGTGCGACGCCGCATTTGGGTCGCGTTATGTCCCGGGTGGGGCGGTGGACGAACGTTGGTCCGCCTGGCGGAAGGGATTATCCAGCTTTGGAAACTTCTACGCCCGGTCTATTCTACATCTCCCGATTCGAGACGTCACCGGAGGGTTCCGTTTGTGGCGCAGAGAGACCTTGTTGGGCATGCCGATGGGGCGAGTGCGTTCAAATGGGTATGCTTTTCAGGTAGAGATTGCTTATGTTGCATATCGACTCGGCTATTCCATCGTTGAAGTGCCATTTTATTTTGCAGATCGCCATTGGGGGCAGTCCAAGATGTCATTTAAGATACAGCGCGAAGCCGCTGCTAGAGTCTGGCAAATGTTGTATGAATATCGGGATTTAACCAAGAACCATCCCGCTGTCATCCCCAGCCATTGATTGCGGCAGGATGATTATTGTTATGCTCGGTTGCTGTTTTGCCATCTCAGCCTCCCTCGCGGAGGCTTTTTTTATCGAGAATGTTCACCGTCTGTATCATTCGCCCATC
The DNA here is from genome assembly GCA_037443025.1 of Chloroflexota bacterium. Lineage (GTDB taxonomy): Bacteria > Chloroflexota > Anaerolineae > Anaerolineales > UBA4823 > JAQBDA01. Next base: position 533 of record JBBIPD010000047.1, on the reverse strand, counting down.
CCTCTGCCCTCCTCTCGGCGGGGGTTTTAGTAAGCTCTGAGCATCGGCAAAGGGTGGATATTCAAATCGCGTCTTCAGCGGAAACCGTCAAAGCCGCCCACTCCTCCAGGCTGAGCGTCTCCGCCCTGCGGTTGGGATCAATTCCGGCAGCCTCTAAGATACGGGTTGTCTTCTCTCTCGTCCAAGCCATACCGCCTCCGAGAGAATTGCGCAGTGTTTTCCGCCTTTGGGAGAATCCGGCTTTTGCCAGGCGGAATAAGTAATCCAGCCTGTCGCGAGAGATGCGTGGTTCTGAATACAGATCAATCCGGATCACCGCCGAATCGACCTTGGGGGGAGGGTAAAACGCGCCTGCCGGGATGACAGCTCTGATTTGGGGTCGTCCGTAGACCTGCACGCTGACGGCTAACAGGCTCATCTCATTGGGCTGAGCGCAGATGCGCTCTGCCACCTCTCGCTGCACGGTCAGAACCAGGCGTAGAGGCTGCGGATTGTTCTCCAGCAGATGGCGGATCACCGCCGAGGTGATGTAA
>JBBIPD010000046.1:0-13339 GCA_037443025.1 Chloroflexota bacterium | reverse complement strand
GACATCGCATTCCAGTAGCGCAACAAGATCGCCCTGCTGACTGACCCCGCGCGCCCATCCGGACGATCCTGCTTCCGCCGGTACCCGATGCCCGTGGCGCACCAGTTCAACCTGGTCAGCATCCAGCTCAACCATTGGCCAGTCGGCAAGGGCTTCGGCTGCTGGAATCAGGTGACGATACCATTCCCCTGTATTGAAGGCTTCCTGAAGACGCCGCAGGGGGACCGCGTCTCGCAGAGTAAAACGTCCACTCTTTGTGCGACGTAACCCAACCAGGTGCGCCCCGCAACCAAGCCTGTTTCCCAGGTCATTTGCCAGAGATCGCACATACGTCCCTGAGGAACAATACACATCTATCACAACTTCTGGGGGCGCCCACTCAAGGACTTCCAGGCTATAGACGTGAATTTTTCGGGGAGAGAGGTCCACTTCCTCTCCCTCCCTCGCCATTTCATACGCTTTTTTACCCTTGACTTTGACCGCTGAATAGGGTGGAGGCACCTGTTCGATTTCACCCACGAATTCCTGGAGCACATCATTGAAGTGCTCTTCGGTGATATCATCCACTGAGACAGTAGATTTTGTTACCACACCTTCAGCGTCGTATGAATCGGTTGAACTGCCCAGGCGGATGGTAGCCTGGTAGCGTTTATCAGATCCAGAGACATACTCGCTCAACCGAACTGCAGGACCAATCAAGACCACTAACACCCCCGAGGCACGGGGGTCCAGTGTGCCGGTGTGACCGGCGCGCCTGATGCCCGTCCCTCTACGGATGATTTGAACAACGTCATGAGAGGTCAAACCAATCGGTTTATCAATAACCAGCACGCCTGATACGACATTGTCTACTTGTTCTTTGCTCATTTTATTAACCCATCCAATTTGTGTTGATGATTGTTGCTAAATAATTGAATTGTTCTTTCCAAAACAGATGCTCTCACATCCGCCAGATTCCCGACGATTTCTGCTCCAGAAGCAGCCGGATGACCACCTCCGCCGAACTCCATCGCTAATTGAGAGATGTCTACACCGGGTTGAGCGCGCCAACTGACCTTGACATTTCCATTGGGCTGTTCAACAAAGACAATAAACACCCTGCCGTCATTAATGGTGGTGAGCAAGTTGATCAAATCAGCATCGTCCCGCCCCCCATAGCCGGCTGTCTGCCTATCTGCCATTGTTAATGTGGTCCAAATAATCGAGCCTTGCTTCTCCAATTTCGACAGACCCGCTCCCCAAAAACGGAGAGCTTCATATGAACGATTTACCAAGCCCTTAAGATAAAGTTCGGATAGATTACCCCCGGCTTCCATTAAACGCGCTGCAATGCGCATCACCTGGGGTGTGACATTGGCAGTGCGAAATCCAATCGTATCCGTAATCAATCCGGTCAGGAGAGCTTCTGCCACTGCTTTGGTCAACGGCAAACGCCAGGCTTTCAAATGGGATGCCAGTATCTGGGTTGTCGAAGCCACATCGAGGTCAATCAGGTTTAATCGGGCAAACAATTGGTTTGTGGCATGGTGGTCAATATTAATATCAGGAACGCCATAGTCGAGCAATGCCTTCCCCGTTCTGGGTAAATCGGAACAATCCACCACCACAATCAAGTCAAAATTACCAGACGGAGAGTTTTTCACCAACTCGCTGCCCGTCAGATGGCGCAGGCTTTGAGGCACTCCGTCGGAGATGACCATCTCCACCTGTTTTCCCGTTTCCTGCAAAGCCAGTCCCAGCCCCAAGAGAGAACCTACAGCATCTCCATCCGGTCGAATGTGAGTGATTATCAAAATCCGACCGGCTGAGTTGAAAAGTTCCCCAATTTGCTTTACCAGCTTACTCTGCCCCAATTTCAGCCTCCGCACCCTTATCAGTACCCTTCTGGAGGGACGCTAACAGGTGTTCAATATGGTCAGCTCTTTCAAATGTAGGGTCCCAATGGAACCTCAACTTCGGAAATGTACGCAGCTCAATTCGGTGCGACAACTCGCGCCGGATAAATCCCTGAGCGTGTTCCAAACCTTCCAGAATTTCCTGGGCTCTCTCCGAACCTTCCACAGCAGAGACATAGATATTGGCAAAAGCCAACTCACGATCAATCGTTACATCCGTGACCGAAACGCCAACCAGCCGAGGATCGGAGATTTCATGCAATAACATCTCCGATAATTCTTCTCTCACGCGGTCAGCGATACGTTGCGCTCGCAGTTTAGAAACCACAAAAACCTTCCCCTATCGTTACTACTCTCAAGCCGCCGGGGTTTTCTCCAGAACATAACATTCAAGGATATCGCCGATTTCGAATTTGTCGAAATTCTTCACCGCAATCCCGCATTCAAATCCGTGTCTGACTTCACGCACATCTTCCGTGAGATGGCGTAATGACGCCACACTGCTTTCGTGAATAACCTCACCTGAGCGGATAACGCGAATCAAAGCATTTCTGCGAATTTCACCATCGGTCACCAGACAGCCTGCCACATTGCCCACTTTTGAAACTCGAAAAATCGCCCGCACCTCCGCATGACCAATCACGATCTCTTTTAACACAGGCTCCAACATACCGGTCAAGGCTTTTTCGATGTCCTCGGTCAGCCGGTAGATGATATCATACAATCGAATCGAAACGCCTTCAGCTTCTGCCAATCTTCGGGCTGCTGCATCGGCTTGGACATTGAACCCAATCACAATCGCCTTAGACGCCGCCGCCAACATGACGTCGTTTTCACCGATGTTTCCGGTTTCTGCATAAAGGATATTAATCGAGATATCGCCCTTGTTCAGTTCGTTAATTGAGGTCACAAGTGGCTCAAGGGACCCCTGAACATCGGCTTTAATGATCAGACGGAGTTCCTTAATATCGCCAGACTGGTAACGATCAAACAACTGCTCCAAAGTAACCGCCATCTTTTCGCTTGAGGCGGCTTCCTTCTGCTCCAGTAAGCGCTTGTCCACAATTGACCGGGCTTCTTTTTCAGATTCAACCACCTGGAACAAATCCCCGGCTTCGGGAACATCATTCAAGCCCATGACCGAGACCGGTGTTGATGGACCGGCTTTACGAATGGGTCGTCCTCGATAATCGAACATCGCCCGCAGTCTTCCATAGGCATTACCCGCAACGACAACATCTCCCACTTCCAGGGTGCCATTCTGCACCAGCAAGGTCACCAAAACCCCCTTGGCGCGGTCCCGTTCCGCTTCGATCACAGTCCCAATGACTCGCCCTCGAGGATTTGCCTGAATCTTGAGGTTATCTGCTACCAGGGTTATTGCTTCCAGAAGATCTTCCAAGCCGATCTTCTTCTTGGCGGAGATAGGGACTACAATGGTATCCCCATCCCATTCGTCTGGGACAAGACCAATCTCAGCCAACTGCTGTTTCACTTTCCCTGGATCAGCGTTTGGTTTGTCGATTTTGTTCATCGCCACGATGATGGGAACCTTGGCAGCTTTTGCATGAGCCACAGCCTCTTTGGTTTGCGGCATGACGCCATCATCTGCAGCTACCACCAGGACGACAATATCCGCCCCCTGAGCGCCTCGCGCGCGCATTGCGGTAAAAGCGGCATGACCAGGGGTATCCAGGAAGGTGATGATCCGGTTATTGTGCTCGGTTTGATACGCCCCGATATGTTGGGTTATTCCACCCGCCTCACCCTCAACCACATTGGTGTGCCGGATCGCGTCCAGAAGAGTGGTCTTTCCGTGATCAACGTGCCCCAGGATTGTTACCACCGGAGGTCGCGGTACCAGTTGGGCGGGATCCTCGTTCATAATCAACCGTCGCCAGAGAGGGATCTCACCCGTATCCTCCTCTTTATAAACCTCCTGAGTCTCCAGAGTCGCTTCATACCCCATCTCAGCCGCAACAACCGCAGCCGTATCGAAATCAATCATCTGGTTGATGTTTGCCATTACGCCATTTGCCATCAAGGTTTTAATGACCTCAATCGGGCTGGCTTTAATGGATTGAGCAAGATCCCGCACAGAAATGCTGGGAGGCAGTTCGATTACTTTTTCATGCCCATTATCACTCATCTGTCACCTCCAATAAATAACAATCCTTCTCTAAGGTATCCGCACCCGATGAGCCGATGGGCTTTAGGCTTATCGCAGGACAAAATACGTCGTTCCAGCCCAAACATTCGCATTTTTCCGTCAACGCGGAAGCGATTGTTGATGATCGGATAGCGTGCCACACACCCTAGCACGCGTGATGCTGATTATCCGTATCTCACTCGTTTAGATTTTCGGCAGACTGGAGCGTTTCTGCAAATGCAGTCAACCGCTCTTGTTCTTCAGGAGTGAGTTCGGTTTTCAATGCCTGGGCGAGCGCTCCTTTTAACCCCTTCTCCCAACACGAGGTGAGATTATGGAGATATGCGCCTCGTCCAGGCATTTTACCGGTTGGATCCACCTGCACACCTTCAGGCGTTCGAACTATCCTGATCAAGGATCGTTTCGGCATCACCTGTCGGCACCCAACACACGTGCGCTGGGGAATATGTTTGCGTCTAATCGTCTTCTTAGCCACCCACTAAACTCTCGGGTTAGCAAATTTTCTCGCCAATTTTATAAATCCCAATCGGCATCCCATTCGCCGCGTTTACGCTTCTTCTTGTAAACAACGACGTCTTTATCTGGATCATACTCCATTTCAACATATTTCTTTTTCTTTTTCTTCTTCTTGCGCCTGCCGGGTTCTTCTTCTTCCTCGTCCTCGTCATCCATTGGCTCGACGTATTCCAGGACATCCGGTCTCAGAGCAAAGATTTCTTCCAATGAGGAGGGTTCTTCCTCAGGAATTTCAATTTCGCTAACCGCCGATGTTGCCGCTTCGAGAGCTTCGATAGCTTCAATCGGCGCTTCAGCCTCTTCTACCGAGACCATCTGTGGCTCAACCAGCTCCGCTTCAACGGATACAACAGGTTCAACAACCTGAGCCTCAACTTCGGCAAACGCCTGTTCAACAACTTCTTCGGGCGCCTCCGGTATCGCCTCGGCAGCCACAGCCTCCACCATCTCAGGCGCAACTTCTTCGGGTTCAATCGCCGCGACCTCTTCTTTGGGCGCTTCGAATACCAATCCAGCCAGTGCCTTCTCGATATCCGCCATGGCTTTAGGTCCGATACCGCTCAACGCCAGTATCGCATCTGAGTCCAGGCGTATCTGTAACATCAAATCACCCACCGTGGTATAACCTGCCCCTCCCAGCACAGAGGTGATACGCGGCGAGATACCCAGGTCTTCGAGGGGAATTCTATATGCCTCTTCTGGAATTTGCGCCTCGATAATGCGCTGGCGTTCCTCTTCGATTTGTTTCTCCTTCTGACGCTGGCGTATGAGACCACGCTCTACCCTATCCACAAATTGACTCAATACCTGGTATTCCTCGGGTTGAACTGGTCGCCCTTCGGCTTTCTTCGCCAGGATGAGAGACACCTGATCCATCGTGGCGGCTTCCTGAGCAGCAATGGCGGCGTATTCCGGATCGTTTTGGAGTTTGTAAAGCGAATCGGCGGCAGCTTCGGGCAGACTCTTGATGTCTATCCGCCAGGCGGTCAGTTTTGCCGCCAGGCGTGCGTTTTGCCCGTCTCGCCCAATCGCCAGGCTAAGATGATCCTCTGGCACCACAACGGTGGCGGTTTTCGCGCTTTTTGTCGAATCGTTTAGATAAACGCCGGTAACCCGTGCCGGACTTAACGCCTTGGCAATGTAAATCGCGGGATCAGGATTCCACTCAATCACATCAATTTTCTCATCGTTCAGTTCGCGCACGATCGCCTGGATGCGGACGCCGCGGATACCCACACACGCTCCGACAGGATCAACCCCCGGTTGTAGCGCAGAAACGGCGACCTTTGAGCGTTGTCCGGGTTCTCGCGCAATCGAGCGGATTTCTACCATCCCATGATATATTTCAGGAACCTCGTTTTCGAGCAAGCGGCGCAGGAAGTTTCGGTGAGCGCGCGACAGGATAATTTGAGGACCTTTACTGGTTGATTTGACCTCCAGTAAAAGCGCGCGCACCCTGTCGTGCACCCGAAATCTCTCTCCTGGAACCTGTTGGTTGCGCGGCATTATTCCCTCGGCTTTCATATCCAAACCAAGGGTAATCGCCTGAGGGTTAACAGCCTGGACAACCCCGCTGACAATCTCGCCAATTTGTTTGCTGAAATAATTTATTTGCGCTTCGCGCTCAGCCTCGCGAATCCGCTGCTGGATCACCTGTCTGGCTGTTTGGGCTGCAACCCGACCGAAGTTCCTTGGGGTTGTCTCCACAACAATCATTTCACCCAGATTGATCTCCGGATTGACTTTTCGCGCATCCTTAATGCTAACTTCCGTCCGGGGATCCTGAACTGTGTCTACCACCTCTTTTTCGGCATAGATGGTGACTTTGCCCGAATCCAGGTCAACGGATGCTTCGATATGCTGCGCATTTGAAGCATTGACAGCCCGCCTGTAGGCAGAAACCATTGCGGCTTCCAAAGCTTCCAGGATAACTTCCCTTGGAAGTTGTTTCTCTTCCAGGACTTCATTAAATGCCAGTACAAACTCGTTCTTCATGTCTCCTCTAAACTCGTTACGGAGCGGTAAAACCTGATATCTCGTATTTGATAAGCCCAGGGTTATACGAAGAAAAGTGGGGGGTACCCACTTTTCGCCATTCCGATATCACATACCCCAGCTTACCCTGAGCAATTTTAGCATGGATTGATTGTCCTTGCAAGACTTTGTCTTTATAAAGTGGTTAATCTAACCAAATGCTAACATTTCATCCCAGTAGGTCTTTTTCCATCCGCCAGGCAGGTTCCACCACATCTCTCCGATTCCCCAGTTCGTCGGTGTACGACCAGCGTCCTGGTTCATCAGCTACAATGGAATAACCATGCCTCTCATATAAACGCCTGGCTCGATCATTATTCTTACCGACATTCAGGGTCACCCATCGAAAGCCACGCTGAACGAGATACGCCTCTACATAGGATAAAAGCTGGCTGCCCAATCCCATATTCCGATATTGAGGTTGAATCCGAAATGCGTAGAGATAAGCCCGGCTAAATCCGTCTGCCAGCTCCTTCCTGGCGCTGACCAATTGGATGAATAATTGCCCGATGACGCCCGATTCTGGTAATTCCACCACCCACATCAACGCATCGCCCTTCAGGGCATGCTGGTAGATATCAGAATATAGTGTTCTAAAGTGACGATACTCGCCATTCCACTCCAGAGCAGGTAAATCGCTTTGCTCCGCTTTACGGATGATCAATTGCTTCTCGAGAGGTGTAGTCGCGTTTTGGATCACCATATTAACCTACTTTGAGCCAATTTTACCAGTCAGATTCATTTGTCCAACCAGCATATCCAGTAAAAGCATCTCTTCCTCCCTGGAATCCACCTCGCCGTCCAACCAGGCTTGCCTTAACTTTTGTAGAATCTCTCGATAAACAGGTCCGGGATGTATCCCTCTTGCACGCAAATCATCTCCGGTGGTGAAAGGAGTGATCTTTCTCCAGCGTTTGACGAAATTTATCAAGATATCCCTGACTCTCTCCTCCGGGGATGCAACAAACACCGCCATGATAGCCAAAGGGTCCACATCCTCCAATCTCAAAGTGATATCAGACGGCTTTTTGTCAATAAGAGTATCCCGTTCCTGCCATAGCTTTATTCCAGATTGGATGATGCGACTTAATTCCGCTGATAATTTTAGCCGATGACCGACGCTCATCGCCTGACCCGGAGAGAGGCGGATCAGCCACAAAACGTATACCAGCTTTGTTCGATTTTCTGGATTATCGAAATTATAGTAGTCCAACCATTCTGCATCGAGCTGCTGATTTTGTATCTGATGGTACACACCCTGCAGCCATTCATCCCAGGTCAGGTCTTGGTGAATGGCTCTTAAGATGCCCAATTCATCCAATCTTGTCAAAACCGCCGAGGCACGGTTCTCAGACAAGATGATATTTATTTCATGCCTGATACGATCGCCCGAAATGCGATCCAGTAACGGAAGCGCCTGCAATAAAAGTTCGAGGGTGCGATTTTCAATCCTGAAACCGAACCTCTGCTCAAAACGCACTGCGCGCAAGATGCGTGTCGGATCATCCACAAAAGATAAAGAATGCAAAATTCGGACATTTCCCTGACGTAAATCCGCCAATCCACCCCAGTAATCGTGCAACTCCCCATAATGGTTGCCGTCCAGGCGAAGTGCAAGCGTATTGATTGTGAAATCCCGCCGATGCAAATCAAGCTTGATGCTCCCCCGTTCCACCGTCGGCAAGGCGGTGGGGTGGGTGTAGAACTCGGTTCTGGCAGAGACCAGGTCTAAGGAATCAGGAATATCATTGGCATCTTGCATGCCGGGAAAAGAGAATGGTTTGAAACCTGAACCTTGTTTGGCGCCCTTTTGGTTTTTCAAAATCCACTTCGCAGTGCCAAACCGGAGATGATGGGTGACCCGACCTCCATATTTCTTCGCCAAAGCATGCGCCAGCGCAATCGCATCCCCTTCTACCACCAAATCGTAATCCAGGCTTGGTTTATCGAGTAATAAATCCCTGACAAAACCACCCACGATATACAAAGCCGCCCTTTGTTCAACTGCCTCCCTGGCAACTGCCTTGATCAGACTCAAGGTTGGCGCGGGTAGAACACGCTCCAGCCTGCTCGCCAGATTCTGGCGACTGGGAACCCTTGGCTTTGGGGTAAGAGTTTTCAATAAATCCGTCCGGGTGACAATCCCAATGATTTGACCACTTTCCCGCTGTACCACCGGGATTTGTCCCCATCCAGTGTCGGTCATCATCCGCTGCAGGTGTTCGATTGAATCCTCCGGATGGACATAATGCTCACCCGCGCTCATAATGTTTTTAGCGGTATAGGGCATGTTATGCCCAAGCGCTCGATCAACATCCCTACGAGTAACCAGACCAACAATTCTGCCACCGTCAACTACCGGGTAACCTTCATGTCCAAATCGTTGCATCCTGTTAAATATCTCTCTTACCGGCGTATCTGGAGACAAGAGCTGAGGAATCCGAGACATAATTTGAGCAACTGTAATCGCCGGATTCACGTGAATTGGCAGAATCGCGACCAGCTCATCTCGTATCTCCCTGATCGTTCGGTCCTTAATCATCCCTGCAGAAGCCCGCTCATGCCCCCCGCCGCCAAAATGAGCCGCCACCTGGGAGACATCAATATTTTCGCTGTTCGAGCGGGCAATGAGCTGCACACCGCCGCGGGTCTGAATCAACACAAATAGCGCATCTGGATCCAACAAATCGCGCAACTTATGCGCGACGGTCGAAAGCTCTTCTTCCAGCTCCATTGCGTCGCCGCAGGCGACGATAACAGTGTGTCCATTGACTTCGTGATATTCGACACTGTTGCGCAACTGGTCGTAAATCCTTTGTTGAGCGCGCGAGAGAGGATGATTCAGGAAATCATTGGCAATTTGCAGGCTGGCGCCCTGTTCGAGCAGATAGCTGGCTGCCCTCAGATCCCGAGGGGTGGTTCGGGTATAGGTCAATGAACCCGTGTCTTCATAAATCCCCAGAAGCAGCAGGGTGCTATGGATTGTGCTAAGGATGACATCCCTTTCTCGGAGCGTCTCCACAAAAAGGGTGGTGTTCGCTCCCACACCCGAAACTGTGAGCTGCCAGGATGGGGGTAAATCCTCCCGCAATGGATGGTGGTCAATGACATGAACCCGCATCTCTGCGCTCATTCCTCGAACGCTGATCATTGACTGAGTGTCAACCAGGATAACATCCTCCACCGGTTCGTTTTGAGGCAAATCGCGCGCTTCACAAAAAGGCAACTCCACCCCATACAGGGTGACAAATGCATTGACGTTTCGGTTCATTTTGCGCGGGAGCACCGGTATATAGGACTCATTGACCAGATAAGCCCCAAGGAGTGACGCCAGGGCATCAAAATCCGCTTGTTCGTGGGTGAGGATAATCTTCATGCAAACATTATTGTAAGCGAAAAGACTCGAGACATAAGGACGAGGCGACCGAAGATCAACCAAAATCACACCAGGATCATCAGATTCATGGCATAATTATCACCTCATGATGGATGAAAATTTCGATATTGAAATTTTTTGGGATGATTTGTTGTCCCAGCAATCAGCCCGAATCCAGGCAGCCTTTGATCTTCTTTCCCCCGCAGAGAAGGTGAAAATCCTTCAGCACCTCAGGCGGATGACCACCGACCAGGGTTGGCATCCCAGTCAGGTCGCTGCTGCCCGGACTGCATTGGAGATTTTATCAACCGGACAAGAGTGATGACTATCGAAGAACTCACGGGTCTCATGCATCAATTTGTGGAAAAAAAGGGATGGTACGCCGAAAACAGCCCTCGTCCCCAAACCCTGCGCAATCTGGCAATATCGCTCACCCTCGAAGCTTCCGAAGTCTTGGAACATTTTCAGTGGGGTGAAAATGACTGTAACCCCGAAAGCCTCTCGGATGAACTTGCCGATGTCGCCTTATATCTGTTGCAGATTGCCAGCATTGCCGGCATCAACTTAGAACAGGCGATTCTTCAAAAGTTAGAACGCAATTATCATCGCAAATGGGACGATGACAAATCAGCGGGGATTTAAAAATGTACATCACTATCTTTGGCGGATCAAAACTCGAACCGGATGACCCCGGCTATGGAGACGCTCTGCGTCTGGGAAAAATGCTGGGGGAAGCGGGGCACGTCGTCCTGCCCGGTGGCTATATTGGCAGCATGGAGGCTGTCTCACGTGGAGCAGCCGAGGCTGGAGCTCAGGTGATTGGCATCACCTGCGATGAGATTGAAAAATGGCGCCCGGTACGCCCCAATCAGTGGCTAACGGAAGAACGTCGCTATCCGACCTTATACCAAAGGATTCAGGCGTTAATTGAATCCTGCGACGCCGCATTTGCCTTGCCGGGCGGAGCAGGGACACTGACCGAAATCTCGATGATGTGGACTCTCCTGCTGACCCGAGTCATCGCCCCCCGCCCATTAATCTTGCTTGGCGAGGGCTGGCAATCGGTCTTCAACCTTTTCTTCGAGAAATTCAACAGTCAAATTCCACAAGATCAGCGATCCTGGCTGACATTCTTACCCAATGTTGATGCGGGTGTCAGATATCTGACCACGCTCAATATATAACAGATGTATTCTTATGCCCGCCATCCAACTGGCAAAACTGCGCGAGCAGTGTTCCCAGCTTAGAAATCACTTCCAAAATCCTGAAGCATTGATCCTATCCATTGTCGCGCTTCTGGATGCCTATGCCGACAGGACTCACCGCGCCGGTGTGTCCGGCGAACCGCCGCCTCTTCTGTACACCTACAATGTCCCCAAACCTGTCATCCGCCAAATTCTGCTTGAAATCACGCCTCTCGCAACCGAGAACAGCCAACTGGCTCTAGAGCTTTGCGACAGGCTGTGGCAAAATCCCGTTTTTGAATTACGCTGGATCGCTGCTTCACTCCTTGGACAGATATCCCCCAATCCACCAGAACCAATTTTCAATCGAATCCAGAGCTGGGGTATGCAAACCAGAGAGAATCAGATGATTAACATCCTGTTTGACCAGGGTTTGCTACGCTCACGCTCGGAAGCGACTGAGCAATTAATCCAAAATATCCGGAATTGGCTCGTTGATTCGGATCAAAAAATACAATTATTCGGGATAAAAGCCATGGTGCCGCTGGTCTCCAAGACAGACTATGGGAATATCCCTGTATTCTTCCAGCTTATCTCCCCGTTTGTGCGTAATCCGCTCCCCCATCTGCGGAACGATCTGCGCGATCTCTTACAGGAACTGGCGGCGCGCACTCCGGTGGAAACCGCTTCCTTTCTGCGCCAGTTCCTGGAAATCACCTACCATCCCGATCTTGGCTGGCTTGTCCGACAATGCCTGCAATATTTTCCTCAAGATATTCGAGGCTCTCTGCGCAAACTTCTCAGAGACGCCTCTGCGGGTGTTGATTGCCAAGATTAGTCTATTAAGAGTACAGCAATATGGTATAATCTGCCCGCTTTGACTAGCCCTTATCTGTGGCTTTGGCTCACGGATGAATTCATCCTGATTTCGAAGCAACTGACTGCGGATAAGGTGACCTGCAAATTAGATTTGATTATTTAGGAGATAGCAGACGTCATGTCAATTGACAAAGAAACAAAAAGCAAGTTGATGGAGGAATTTTCTCGTCACCCCAAAGATACTGGATCGCCCGAAGTCCAAATCGCGATATTGACCAACCGTATCAATGGATTGACCGATCATCTCCGCACCCACAAACACGATGAATCATCCCGGCGCGGGCTGCTTAAAATGGTCGGGCAACGCCGCAGGTTGCTCTCATATATTCGCCGTAAAGACTTCCAACGATATTTGGCGCTTACCGAAGCATTGAACATTCGGCGCAAATGATATGGTCGGGGAGCGATTGAATCTCTCAATTTCCCCCCATTTGACTGAAAGAGAGACTGGACTTTGGGGGTGAGCGCCCCACAACCGTGCTAGAGAACGTACTTGATATTCGATCGTTATTTTCAGGATCAGTAAGACAGATTTACTGATCCTGATTAAGCTTACCAATTTATTAGCTCCTCCGGTTAGGAATTGAAAGCTGGCGACAACCCGAAGTTGTCGATAACTTTCAGTCCCTGACCAGGGGGGAGCGAAAAGGAGAACTGATGAAACCACTCATACACAGATACAAAACCACAATTGCCAACAAAGACTATACCTTTGAAACCGGTCATCTGGCTGGACAGGCTGGAGGCGCTGTTACCCTCAGGTTGGGTGATACGATGGTCTTCGCCTCAGCTACGATGAGCAAAGAGGTTCGTCCTGGCATAGATTTCTTCCCCCTCACCGTAGATTATGAAGAACGCATGTATGCCGGGGGACGCATACCGGGGTCTTTCTTCCGCCGCGAGGGTCGCCCAACCGAAGAGGCGATTTTAACCGCGCGCCTGACAGATCGCCCATTGCGCCCGCTTTTCCCGAAGGATTTGCGAAATGAGGTGCAGGTCATACTCTACTCCATCTCCACCGATGGGGAAAACCCTATTGACATTTTAGCCGTCAACGCCGCTTCTGCAGCGCTGATGATCTCGGATATCCCCTGGGATGGTCCGGTGAGCGCAGTACGGATTGGTCTCATCGAAGGTGAGTTCGTGATTAACCCCACCTTTGCAGACATCGAATATTCTGACTTAGACCTGCGCCTTGCCGGCACGCGCGATGCAATCCTGATGGTGGAATGTGGCGCAAAAGAGGTATCAGAACAAATCATGGTTGAAGCGCTTGAATTTGGTA
>JBBIPD010000045.1:12901-13480 GCA_037443025.1 Chloroflexota bacterium | reverse complement strand
GCTGGTCTTGCTCAGTCTGACCCAGTTCACGGTGCTTCAGATGCGCTGGTCGCTCAACCGCATCCCCATCAGCCGCGGCTTAGCCGGAAGCTGGGCTGCGTATAGCTTTATATTCCTGGGGCTGCTCGGTTTGTTCGCCTTATTCCTGCCCACCGGCTACACCCGCGGCGTCCTGCTGGTCTTAGCCTGGCTGCTCAGCCTGGTTATCGCTCTCTTTGCATTTCTTTCCTTGTTGGTAACTTTCCTGGTCTTTTCTCTGGCGGCGCTGTTTGCCAGCCTGTTCGGCGCGCCGCCTCCGCCGGAGGCGGCGCCCCCGCTTGCCATGCCGACCCCTGTCCCCCCGTCCGAGGTGGAAGCAATACTTCAGATTCCGGCACGGCTCATCGCCATTCTGATTTGGATTGGGGTGCTGGTTGTGGTTGGCTATTTATTGGGGTATTATTATCGGGCGCGGCGCCAGGATGTGGGTGGGCTTCGGCGCATCCCCCTTCTCGCCTGGCTTTCTGGGTTTTGGAGATGGCTCATCGCCTGGTTGCGCGGGGCGCGGGTGGGCGACCCGGATTTCGTGCTTCGCTTCGG
>JBBIPD010000045.1:3661-12891 GCA_037443025.1 Chloroflexota bacterium | reverse complement strand
CCTGGTTGCGCGGGGCGCGGCAACAAGCGGCGCAGGCGCTTGCTTACGGGGTGGAACGCCTGCGCCCCAGGAAGCCGCCCTCTCCGACGCAATCGCCCTGGGGTTACGCCAGCCTGCGCCGCATGACGCCCCGCCAGAGAGTCATCTTTTACTACCACCGCCTGCTCCGCCGCGGCGAGCAGAGCCAGATTCCCCGCCACCCCTCCCAGACCCCGTATGAATATGCGGCGCGGCTGACCTCCAGCCTCCGCCTCGCCCAGGATCCGCTGGAGGAGGATTTGAAATTAATGACCGAGCAGTTTGTTGAAGCACGCTACAGCCGCCACGAAATCTCAACCGAGCAGGTTGGTCGAGTGCGCCAGAGCTGGGAGCATCTTCGCCGCGCTTTGAACCAACTCCGCCAATCGGCTTCATCCAGGCAATAATGGAGGTTTTTACGATGCACGATTTGGTATTTTTCTATCCCGAAGGTCACCAGGCGCATTATGAGCTGGGGCATCCCGAACGCCCCGAACGGGTGGAGACCATCCGCCAGGCGCTGGAGGCGGTGGGTTGGTGGGATCGCTATCCCCATCTCCCGCCTCTGCCGGTCCCCATCCGCCTTTTGGAAAGCATTCACGATGCGGCTTATTTGAACCAGCTCCAGGCAGCCTGCGCCAGAGGGCAGCATCTGGATATGGACACCTATACCACCCCTGCGAGTTGGCAGCTTGCCCTCAACGCTGTAGGCGGGGCGATGGCGGTATCGGCGGCGGTCTGGGGTGGGGAGGCGCGGCGCGGACTCGCCCTCACCCGCCCGCCGGGGCACCACGCCACCACCCGGCGCGGGATGGGCTTTTGCCTCCTGAACAATGTCGCCCTGGCAGCCCAATATCTCCTCAGCGATCTTGGGGCGCAGCGCCTGGCGATCGTTGACCTGGATTTGCACCACGGGAACGGCACCCAGGAGATCTTTTACCGCCGGGGCGATGTCTTCTACATCTCCACCCATCAGTCGCCGCTTTACCCTGGCACAGGCAGCCTGCAGGAGACCGGAGCCGGCGCCGGCGAAGGCACTAACGCCAATTTCCCCCTCCCCCCCGGCTCCGGCGATGGCGCCTTTCAGGAGATTATGCAAACCCTGATCCTGCCATTGCTCGATAGATTCCAGCCCGAGATGCTCCTGGTCAGTTTTGGCTTCGATACCCACTGGCGCGACCCGCTGGGGCATCTCCAGCTGACCTCCGCTGGTTATGGATCCCTCATCGCCAGTCTGGCAACCTGGGCAGATGCGCATTGCAAAGGTAGAATAGCCCTGTATCTCGAAGGCGGATACGATCTGGAGGCAGCCGCTGCCTGCGGCTTGGCGGTGACCGCCGCCCTCCTGGGAGAGACATGGGAAGACTCTCTCGGCGGTTCTCCCCAGTATGAGGGTCGTTCCTGGCAGGCGGTGGTGTGGGCGGCGCGCCAACTCTGGAATTTATAAGGAGACCGGATGGAAAATCAGCAAGCCGTTTTTATTGATTTTGAGAATGTCGCCCTGTGGGCAGAAAGGGAGTTTTTCGATTTCGAACTGACGCCGCTCATCGAGTATATCCAATCCCGCGGTCCGGCGGTGGTCAAGCGGGCTTACGGCGATTGGGGGCGCTTCTTGCGCTACCGCGATGAGCTGATGGAGCTTTCGATTGACCTGATTCAGATTTACAGCGGGCGCGCCGGTAAGAACCGCGCCGATATCCGCATGGCAATTGACGCCCTGGAGGTCGCCATGACCCGCCCCCAGGTGAAGAGTTTTGTCATCGTCTCCGGCGATAGCGATTTTAGCCCTCTGGTAGCCAAATTGAGGGAATACGGCGCATACACCCTGGGCATCGGACCTCGCAACATCACCCACGATTTGCTCGTCCGCTCCTGCGACGAGTTCGTTTACCTGGAGACTCTGCTCGGTGAACCCCCCATAGACGAGGGGGTTGAGGCTGGCGGTCAGCGCGAGCAGGCGCGTTCGACCCTGATGAAAGCCCTCCAGGCGCACGGGCAGCGGGGTGAGCTGCCCATCCTGGCTGCCCGCCTCAAGCAAACCATGCTCTTGATGGACCCAGCCTTCAACGAAGCCAACTTCGGTTTTTCCCAATTCAAGACCTGGCTGGAGGCGAACTCTGACCTGGTGCGGCTTTACGTCCGCGATCTTCAACTCTACGCCGCCCCATTCGATTACCTGGTCCCAGGCGATTTGGGACTCAGCCCGCTTGAGGTTTCCCAGGAATCGCAGGAGATGTCCCTCACCCTGGAGATGCAATACCGCCAGGAGCTGACGCGGCGGCGTCTGACCAGCGCCGATATCGCCACCCGGCGCGATGTCCTGCGCGATATCTACCGCGAGCTGAGCCAGCCCGGCGTCCACATCACCACCAACGAGCTGCTGGATAGCCTCTTTGAGCGCTACGCCAGCCAGAACCTGGCGCGCAGCCGCCCCGTCCTGCGTGACATCCTCCAGATGGCTTACCGCCAGAAAGCGTTCGATTACAACGGCAAGAACGCCTCCCTCTTTGTCCCGGTGCATCTCGCCCCCGGCATCGAAAGCGAGGCGGATTTCGTCCGCAGAGCCGAATCCGACTTTGTCTATACCCTCGTCCGCAACGGGTTGGAGTTGGATGTTGAAGTGCTGGCGAGCATCATGATGAACGATCGCAGTCAGAGCGATTATGTCAGGAGCCTGGTGGAAGATTTAACCCGGCGGGGGATGATCGTGGCGAGAGAACATCGCCTCAGCCTCCCCGGGCGAGACGCCCTCCCCTTGCGCAACGAACCGGCGCTCAAACCCATCATCCGCGACATCGAATCGGTCAAGACGCCGGAAGGCATGGATCAGAGCGTCTCGGCTGCGCGGAGCCTGGCGAAGACGGCAATGGTGCAGCGCTCTCAGGATTTTGTCGCTTGCGCCAACAATTATCTCCTCGCCTGCCGTCTGATGTGGAACGCATTGGAGCGCGGCGAGAATGGGGCGAATTTGCAGGAATTGCGCTGGTATATCGCCTCCTACGCTTCGGCAAACGCCGGCAAGCTCTCCCAGGTCTATAAAGATTACGCCGGATCGCGCCCGTATTATCTGGCGTTTTTCTCTCTGGTGCAGGAGGATGACCCGCTGTGGAGCCGGGTGCGGGGTTTGATCAACCCCATGCTCTCGTATTATTGGGCGAACGCCGGGCGGGAGCTGAACATCAACACTGCGCCCTGGAACCTGGGCGCGGCATCCCCCGGGCAGATTGCCGTGGCGGTGGCGACCTACCCAGACCCCAGGCTCCACGAGCGCTGGCGTGAATTGACCCGCGACCTGGCGCGGGTGAACCCCGATTTGTTGCGCCGTATCGCCGATCAAATCCTGCTCAACCGCGGCGAATCACCCGAGTACGCTCAGGTCGTTGAGCAAATTCAGCAGATTCTGGACGAAACCGAATAAATCATCCTCTTCATCAAGGAGACATTCATGGGAACTGTGACATTGCGCTGGGTGGAAGGGCTTTTGATGGTCGGCACCGATTCGACCGGACATTCGATCGTCATCGGTCGCTCTCCGGAGGACAAGGACACCCTTATCGGCATGAAAGCCTCAGATTTGCTCCTGCTTGCCACGGCGGCTTGCTCGGTCTATGATGTGATTGAAATCCTGACCAAGCAACGCGAGCCGCTGCAAGACTTGAAGGTTTTCTGCAGCGGAGATCAACTGACCGATCCGCCTTACACCTTCACCAAAATCCACCTCCATTATCAGATCAAAGGCGCAGTGGATGAGAAAAAACTGGCGCGAGCGATTCGGCTTTCGGAGGATAAATACTGCTCGGTCATCTCCACCTTGCGCCCAGGTGTGCCGGTTAGCAGCGACTACGAGATTATCCCCTGATTAGCCAGCCAAGGATGCCAATATGGATGATTCGCCGGATATGCTCACAGACAGGTTCAAGCAAGCCTTCAATTACGCCTTTGATTTGCATCTCCATCAGAAACGCAAGGGGAGCCAGATTCCTTACCTCTCCCATTTGCTGGGGGTGACCTCCCTGGTGCTGGAGGATGGGGGGGATGAAGACGAAGCCGTCGCCGCCCTGCTCCACGACGCGGTTGAAGACCAGGGAGGCGCGCCGATTTTAGCCGAAATTCGCGCCCTCTTTGGCGAGCGGGTGGCTCAAATTGTGGACGGTCTGACCGACGCCTACGGCGCGCCCAAGCCGCCCTGGCGCCAACGCAAGGAGCTTTATCTGAAGCATCTGCGGGACGCCGACCCCGCCGTGCGCCGCGTTTCCCTGGCGGACAAACTGCACAACGCGCGCTCGATTCTTGCCAGCCTGCACACCGTCGGCGACGCCACCTGGAAGCGTTTCAACGGCGGGCGGGAGGGCACCTTGTGGTATTATCGCACTCTGGTCGAGATTTTTCAGGAGGGCGAAAACTCTTTCATGGCGTTCGAGCTTGCCCGTGTCGTGGCTGAAATCGAACGCCTGGCATATCGCAATGATTGACTTCTTATCCTCTCGCATGTATGATGTATGATGAGCGTTGACTCAGAACAGGTTCGGAGCGCCATGCGGCGCTGGGCGACCGGGGTGACGATTGTCACCGCACGAGACGGGGAGCGTCAACACGGGATGACCGTCAACTCTTTCATCTCGGTTTCTCTGGAGCCGCCGCTGGTGTTGGTTTCGGTGGAACGGGGACGCGCCACCCACGCCCTGGTGCAGTCGTCCGGTTATTATGGGGTCTCGATTTTACCTTATGGGTATCAGACCCTCTCTGATTTATTCGCCGGGCGATTGGGAGAGACGGAGAATCGCTTTGCCGGCTTGTCCACCTTCAACCTGGTCTCCCCATCCCCCCTGCTTTCGGGGAGCCTGGCGGCGTTCGATTGCCGGGTTGTCTCCAGCTACGAAGCCGGCGACCATACCCTGTTCATCGGCGAGGTTCTCGCCGTGACCATCGGAATTGATGCGCCTCCGCTGATTTATTACAATCGGGATTACCGTGCCTTGAAAGATTGAGGGCTGCCTATGGTGGATTCGCTTTCTCCCGAAGAAAAGAAACTCCTTCTGGAACTGGCGCGCCAGGCGTTGGTCCAGGGGGTGAACGGCGTCCGCCTTTCCCCGCTCGACCTGGAAAGCCTTCCCCCCGCCTTGCGAGAGCCTGGAGCGACTTTCGTCACCCTGACCATCGGCGGGGAGTTGCGCGGCTGCGTCGGCGCGTTGGAGGCTTACCAGCCTCTTGCCGAGGATGTGCGCGAACATGCGGTTGCCGCCGCCCTGCAGGATTACCGGTTTCCGCCGGTCACCCCTGCCGAGGTGGACGACATTAAAATCGAGATTTCCCGCCTCACCCCGCCCCAACCTCTGGAATACGATTCTCCTCAGGATTTGCTCAGGAAACTGCGCCCTGGGGTAGATGGCGTCATCCTGCGCGATGGTCCCCGCCGGGCGACCTTCTTGCCCCAGGTGTGGGAGAAGCTGCCCGATCCTGCCCAGTTCCTCTCTCACCTCTGCGCCAAGATGGGGGTAGATGGGAGCTTATGGCGCTATAAAAAATTGCGCGTCTATACCTATCAGGTTGAGGAATTCCACGAATAGACCCCACCCCTTTTAAATTTGGGTGAAGTTCTTCACGTCCAGGACGAACAGAGTCGCCCGCTTCATCCCCGGATATTCCACCGGGCTGGTATGGTTGCGGATGATTTCGATTGCCTCGTCCACTTTGTCTTCCGCCACGCCGATCATCAGTGTGCTGGAGCCGCGCCGCAGAAATCCCCCCGATGAGGCGATGCGCGTCACCCGAAAACCGGCGCCGGTTAAGGCGTGAGTCACGGGTTCATTGTCGTTGTCGCGGATGATGGCGATGATCATCTTCATGGTCAAATCTCCTCGAATCGCTCGATATCCATGACGAACACCGTCGCCCCGCCGACCGTTATCGGTGTGGAAAGCGGGATGGGCATCGGCGCCCCCTCTAACGGTGTGGAGACATATTCCACCCGTTCGTGGCAGGACTCCTGTATCGCCTGCATCACCCTGCCTTGCATGTTCTCCGGCATGCCAACCAACAGGGTCACATTGCGCCGCCCCAGAAATGCCCCGGTGCTGGGCAGGTGAATCACTTTCAGCCCCAACTTTTCCAAGGCGCGGGTCGCTTTGCGCAAGTCTTGCACCTGCACCACAATCCCTGCCAGGTAACGCACCTCTTTGGGCGTGATGGGGGTGGAGCTGTTGTCTGTGTGGTATATCGGCGCGTTGCGCATCGGTTGGGGCGTATCTTCCATGGATGAATGAAATTCAGCAGGCGATCGGAACATCCCAGGTGTCCTCCTCTGGCGTGGGTGATTGCGCGGCGCTGGAGCTTACGCCTCCAGGCAGACGCGCACGGGCGCCGGATCGGTCACTTCGACGGTTTGCCCATCGGGAAAGATGACCACTGTTTTCTCCATCTGACGCAGCACTGTCATCCCCCGATATTTTACCGTAACTGGCGAGGAAAATGGGTTGAATCCCTCCAGATAGACGCAATGCGGGGAGACGGGGTGCACCCCCAACGCGTCCAGGAACAGTCCCAGCGGCGCAAGCCCAATCAGGGAGTTCCGTTCTCCTGCGCCCTCGCCGCTTTGAGCATGAAACGAGCGGAAGAACCTGCCCTGGCGTTTCAAATTTCCGACCACGCCCGCCATCAGGCGCGAAACCAGTTCTGCGGCGGCTTTGCGATACCCGTAGGCAAGCAGCCCCTCGCCCACCAACCTGTTCAGGGGTAAATTGACCTGCCCGCAAATCGCCTCGCTCTCCGGGTTTGGCTCCGGACAGACCGGCATCCCGTACTGGAGCCAGTACCTTTGCGGGTTATTCAGATGCTTTTGGTATAGACCCTCCGCCTGCTCTTCAGAGGGGATGCCAGCCCAGAGGGGCAAAAGCAGGGAGATATCCTCGCAGTCGAAACCCACCGTGGAGAGAGTCACCTCGTCTCCTGGCAACAATCCCTGAAACTCAACCATCTCGATTGCGTGATACACCCGCTCGCCGGTGATCAATCCAAAGGTGGATGACCAGCGAATCTGACCCTCCGCGATG
Organism: Chloroflexota bacterium; assembly: GCA_037443025.1. GTDB lineage: Bacteria > Chloroflexota > Anaerolineae > Anaerolineales > UBA4823 > JAQBDA01. The sequence continues at coordinate 5,824 of JBBIPD010000045.1, read as the reverse complement.
CGCTCGACCCGATGTTGCCCGCTGCTGCTCTCCCCGTGGATGAAAACCTGGGGATGGGGGCGGGTCTCGCCGCTGGTCTGGATGCGCACCAGCAGCCGCGCCGGCTCTTCGAAACGCTCGTGGAGGATGATCTTCCCCGAACCCCTGTGGTGGCAGAGGACTCTCGCCGCCGGGTTGAGGTGGCTGTCGCGATCCTGATAGACATAACGTTGCGTCGCCTCATCCCACATCTCGTCCAGGCGTTGGCGCAGTTTCTCCGCCAGCGCATTGTATCTGGCGACCGAGGCGACGTCGTCGCAAATTGGCGCCATCTTCGCCATGCACAGGCATTCCTGGTAGAGCAGAGCGCCGAGCGCAGGGCTTTCCGCGCTGCAAATATCCGCCCCTTGCGACCACGCCTGCCAGGGGGAGAACAGCGGGTGATCTTCGATGCCGAACTGCATCGGGTGATCCCATTCAGGCAGACCGTCCTGATCGAGGTCATGCTCGCCGGTGAACCAGGCGTCCAGAAAACGCTGCAGCGCTGGGTAGACCTCCATCAGAAAGGCTTTTGCCGAGGGGTTGTTTTCTCTGGCAATCTGGTAGAGTTTCCAGGTCAGCTTTGCCAGGATGGGGGTCGCCAGCGCCCGGCTGCGCTGTCCGCCCAGCCCCGGCTTCCAGTCAATAAAGCCGTTCTCTTCTTGCACTGCACAATAATTGCGCAGGATGCCCTGCGCCAGCTCGGGGTAAGCCGGCAGCAGAAAATCCGAGAGGTAGTACGCTTCCAGCGGCGCCTGCCCGCTCCACAGGTGGCTGTAATCGCTTCCATCGCCGCGCAGCGAATAGCCCTGGTCTGGCAGGCGCGTCTCGACGAAAGACGCCCGCGGCAACTGCCCTCTGGGACTCAGCATCAGGCTTAACCCAATCGTCTGGGAGAGCGAGAAAGCCAGGTCCCAATCCGGGTCCCCTGTGTACACCTCCACCTCCCCGGCGTTGAGCATCTCCAGGCGGGCGATATGCGCCTCCCAGGGCAGAGCGCAGAGCCGCCGCGCCAGTTCGAAGGATTGCTCAGGAGAGTTTTTTGCCGCCTCGCTCCAGCAGAAGGCGCGGCTTTCGCCCGCAGGGATGTCCTGCGCCAATGCCAGGCACGGGTAGGGTCTCTTGCCTGGTTGGGCGCCGCCGGTCATGAACAGGAGCGGGTGGAGATTTTCGGTTTGCCCCGTCAGCACCCACGTCGCCTGGATTTTCTCCGCCGACATCCGCTGCCCTTCTCCTGGGGTGAGCACCGCCGCCATCTCTAACTGCATGCGGATATCTTTGGAGGTGTTGTTCCTGATTTCATAGCGCCCCAACATGGCTTGAGATTGGGGAACCCATATCTCGGCGGCGACGTCTATATCGGTAAATGGCGAAAAATCAATACGGACAAAGTTTGGGTAAAAGTTCTGCAATACCGGTGGACGGGCAAAGGTCGCCGGGTCGCTGGATTCCTCCTCTCCCAGGACAAAACGAGGGAAGATGCGAAAGGCGCGAGCGCGCAAGCCAAACGTCGTCCGAACCGCCAGCGCGGGTGGGTCGCCCGCCAGGTCCAGCTCCCAGATGTGGTCATTGCTGTAATCGGTATCCGTCAGGCGCGCATCGGCTGCCAGGACCAGGGCAAAAGGGGGTTTCAATGGCAAATTCCAGCGGCGCATGCCTTCATTTTATGGGAAGTTGCCCATTTGGTCAAAGGTTTCGTCAGTCCGGTTTTGTGCTAGAATGGGGGCATTACCTGGCAAAAATGTTGCACGCCTCATGTCAGGTCATCTTACGCCGGAGGAGAGCTTATGTCACCCTTACCTTCCACCCCCAGGGGCATGTATTTTGAAGAATTCGAGGTCGGTCAGAAATTCATTTCCACCGGGCGGACTGTGACCGAGAGCGATATCGTCTCTTTTGCCGGTCTGTCTGGCGACTTCAATCAGATTCACATAGACGCCGAATACAGCAAGAACTCCCCCGCCGGGCAACGTGTGGCGCATGGCTTGCTCGGCATGGCAATCGCCTCCGGTCTGGCGGTCCAGACCGGGGTGATGGAAGGCACCATCATCTATTTTCGCGAGATAAACGAGTGGAAATTCGTCAAACCGATTTTCATCGGAGACACCATCCACGTTGAGCTTGAAGTGTTGGAGACCAAAGCCT
>JBBIPD010000045.1:366-3651 GCA_037443025.1 Chloroflexota bacterium | reverse complement strand
ACGCACAGTGGTGATGCCCGCAGTTAGGGCTGCCCGCGCATTGGCGGCGGCTCGGTGGTCATCGGCTTAGCCGTAAAGAATCAAAAGGACGAGACCAGCATGAAGGGAACCTGGACGGTGCTGATTGCCAGCAAACCAGGCTAAGATCAAGCGCAATCGCCCGGCAATCGCTGGTCGAACAACAAGCGATTATGGAAAATCATCCAGAACAATCCAGCTCATCTGACCCCAACGGCGAGGACCGCGCCGGAGAACGTTTGCGGCGTCTCCTCTCGAAAATCGAGGCGGAGAACCAAAATTTCAGCGCGCCGCAGGAGGGGGAGTCATCCCCGGAGGCGTCCCCTGAATCCGCCCCGCCCGGCGAGGAGGGTTTAGACGAAGGCAAGACCCTCAACCTGGAGGAGCCGCAGCCTTCGGCTGAGGATGGCAGCACCCTTGTCTTCGAAGACCTCCAACCCGGCGAAAGCCCGCCCAGCTATATCCCTGGCGAGACCGTCGCCGGTTTGGAGTTGCCGAAATCGCCGTATGTCACTTTCTCCCCCGACCAAACCCAGGTCAGCAGCCGGAGCGACTCGGACGCGCCTGGCTTTGACGCCTCTCACTTGCAGCCCCGCCCGCTGGATGAAGAAGATACCCAGCCCATCCGCCGAAAGCCGGCGCCTGCGCCCGTCCCGCAGGAGGGCAAGCTGGCGGCGCGCCTCGACCTGGACGAGCACAACCTGCCCCTGCCCCGGCGGGTGACCCAGGTGGACACGGATGCCACCCGGGTTTCACCCTCCGCATATATCCCCGGCGGTCAACCCGCCGCCCAGCGCCCCAGCCAGGTCACCCGCCCTGCCTTAGTTCCACCCTCGTCGCCCGCTGCCTATCCCCCTTCGGGGAAGGTCGTTGCCGCGCCGGAGAAATCCTTCGACTGGCAGAAGGGTTTTGGCTGCCTGTTGCGGATTTTCATCCTGGGGTTGTTTGCCCTCGTCATCGTCGCCTTATGCGGGGTGTCGTTCGTCTTTTTCCAGTATTTTCGCATCCGCAACACCCTGCCCGATGTCGCCACTCTGCGCCAGAAGGCATCTCAGTTTGAAACCACCCGCATCCTGGATCGCAACGGGAATGAGTTATACGAAATCATCGATCCCAGCGCCGGACGGCGCACCTACGTCCCCCTGGAAAAAATCTCCCCCTATCTGGTAGGCGCCACCATCGCCACCGAAGACAAAGAGTATTACAACCACCCCGGATTCGATATCTGGGCGATATTTCGCGCCTTTTATCAGAATTACCAGGGGGGGGATATCGTCTCCGGCGCTTCTACCATCACCCAGCAACTGGCGCGCAACCTGCTGTTCACCCAGGAGGAGCGCAGTATGCGCACCTACGACAGGAAGATAAGGGAAGCGGTGCTTGCCGCTGAACTGACCCGGGTGTACTCCAAGGACGAGATTCTCGAACTCTATCTCAACGAAAACTACTATGGCAACCGCGCCTACGGCGTGGAAGCCGCCGCCGAGACCTACTTCAACACCACCGCCGATAAACTCACCCTGGGTCAGGCGGCTTTCCTGGCGGGGTTGCCTCAGGCGCCAGCCGTCTATGACGTCTATACCAACCGTGAATTGACCCTCAAACGCCAGGAGGATGTCCTGGTTTTGATGTACGAACTCAGCCAGGAGAAAAATTGCATCTGGGTCAGCAACAGCCCTCAACCGATTTGCATAGACCCGGTCTCGGCTGCGTCCGCCGCCAACGAGCTCAAAACCTATACCTTCCCCTCGCCTGCGGTGCAGATGCGTTCCCCCCATTGGGTGACCTACATCCAGTCCTTGCTCGAAGCCCAATACGACCCTCAGACCATCTACCGTTCTGGCTTCACCGTCTATACCACCCTCGATCCGGGTCTGCAGGAGGCGGCTGAGCGGATGGTCAAAGAACAGGTGAGTAAGCTGACGGATTATCACGCCAGCGACGGCGCCCTGGTCGCCATTCGCCCCTCCACCGGCGAGATTCTGGCAATGGTCGGCTCTGCCGATTTCTATAACGAGTCCATCTCAGGTCAGGTCAATATGGCGATCAGCCCCCGCCAGCCGGGTTCCTCCATCAAACCCATCACCTACCTGGCAGCATTCGAGAAAGGCTGGACGCCCGCCACCCTCATCTGGGATGTCCCCTCCGAGTTCACCCCCTCCGGCAAGCCGGACGACCCCGGTCCGGTGTATAAGCCGGTCAATTACGGCGGCGGCAATATGGGTCCGGTCACCGTTCGCACCGCCCTGGCGAACTCGCTGAACATCCCCGCGGTCAAGGCGCTCGCTTTTGTCGGCATCTACGACGACCCCGCCACCCCCTATCAGGACGGCTTCCTCTCGATGGCTTCTCGCCTCGGCATCACCACCCTCACCCGCCCCGATTATGGGCTGTCGCTCACCCTGGGCGGCGGCGAGGTAACCCTGCTGGAATTGACCGGCGTCTACGCCACCCTGGCGAATAACGGGGCGCGCCTGCCGCCCGTCGCCATCACCCGCATCCTCGATCATCGCGGCAACCTGGTCTATGAATACAAGCCCCCCGCGCCCAACCAGGTGGTGCGACCCGAACACGCCTATCTCATCACCTCCATCCTCTCTGATAACGCGGCGCGCACCCCCGGCTTTGGCGCCAACTCGGTGCTCAATCTGCCCTTCCCCGCCGCGGTCAAGACCGGCACGACCAACGACTTTCGCGACAACTGGACTCTTGGTTATACCCCTGATATCGCCGTGGGAGTCTGGGTGGGCAACGCCGATTACACCCCCATGCAGAATACCACCGGTCTGACCGGCGCAGCGCCTATCTGGGCGGAATACATGCAATACGCCATCCAGGCGCTGACGGGCAATAACCCCACCCCCTTCTCCCGCCCCGCCCGCCGTGTTGGGGTGGCGGGGTGTGAACTTTCCGGCACCCAGCCATCGGAATTGTGCCCCCGCCAGCGCACCGAGATTTTCGCCGCCGACCAGCCGCCCCTCCCCAAGGAAGAAGACCTGTGGCAAAAGATCGAAGTGGACACCTGGACCGGACTGCGGGCGAGCAGGGCATGCGAGGGCTTCAGCGAAGAGCGCTTCGTGCTCAATGTCACCGATCCCTGGGCTAAGAAATGGATTCGTAAAGAACCCGCCGGGCAAGCCTGGGCGGAGAGCATCGGCTTTGAACCCCCCATCACCTTCCGCCCCCCCCGCCAAGGCCACGCGGCCGACCCAGCGCCCCCCCCCCAGGGGCGGCGTCGGGGGGGGGGGGGGGGGGCCGCGGTTGGAA
>JBBIPD010000045.1:0-356 GCA_037443025.1 Chloroflexota bacterium | reverse complement strand
GCTGGCGTTCTCCTCTCCCCGGGATGGAGACCGCATCCGCTCCACCCCGCTTCAGATTTACGGTCAGGCGGACGCCACCCAGTGGTTCGATTTCTACGAACTTTCGTATGGCTTGGGCGAGGACCCGCTCGAATGGGAGCGCCTGGAGCGCAGCGATCAACCCATGCGCCAATCGGGGCTGCTCTACGAATGGGATATGGAAGACATCGAAAACGGACCCATCACCTTGCGTCTGTATATGGGAAGCACCGAAGATACCTTTGCCGAGCTGAAAATCGTGGTGGATAACCAGATTGCCCCCCCCCCCCCCCCACCACCCCCAACCCCCACACCCCCCACTCAAAACGGACACACGG
>JBBIPD010000044.1:0-13537 GCA_037443025.1 Chloroflexota bacterium | reverse complement strand
TATGGCTAAAAAACGTGGACAAGGAATTGCAGCTGTTTGGTATTCTACCGGGATTAGCGGTGTAGTCGATCCGTCGCAGGCAATTGTGAAAATGGAGCCAGACGGCAGCGTGGACGTCCTTATGGGGGCGGTTGACATCGGAGAAGGGGCGCGGTCGGTTATGCGCCAAATCGCTGCGACTGAGCTGGGCGTTTCGATTGATAAGGTTTCGGTGAGCCTGATTGACACCAATGTGAACCCGTTAGATACCGGAACTTTCGCCAGCCGCGTCACCCACCAGATGGGAAACGCAGTTCTCCAGGCGGCGCGAGAAGCCCGGCAGGTGTTATTCGAGGTGGCTGCCAAACAACTCGGCGTGGAGCCAGACAGGCTTGAAGCCAAGGATGAGATGATCGTTGTGCGAGATTTTCCTGAGCAGGCGGTCCCCATCGCCGATATCGCCGGCGCAGCCACCTGGGGAGAACGACGTTTGATCGCCGGTCGAGGCGCGTTTGGTTGGGCAGTCGCCGAGGTTGATCCGGATACCGGTAAGGGCGAACCTCTGCACACCATGGCGTATGGCGCAACCGTCGCCGAGGTAGAAGTGGATACAGACACCGGAGAGGTCAAGGTCCTTAAACTGGTCAGCGCCTATGATTGCGGCAAGGCAATCAATCCCCTTCTGGTAGAAGGTCAAATTGATGGCGGCGCTGCGGGCGGTTTGGGTTCTGCTCTGCTGGAAGAACTGCATCCTTACTATCCCACCCTGGATCATTACCCGACCGGGTTCTTCTCCTACATGATACCCACAGCCAAAGATGTGCCCGAGCTCAAAGCGGTGGTGGTGGAGATGAACTCCGATACCGGTCCGTATGGCGCAAAGGGGATTGGCGAGATGACGGCAAATTCTCAGGCTCCTGCCATCATCAATGCTATCTACGATGCGATTGGGGTCTGGATCACCGATCTACCGGCTACCCCTGAGAAGATATTGCGCGCTCTGGAGCAAAAAGAAGCCGGTTAATGGCGGCATATCGGATGAAAAGATGCGGGCGGCATTCCCACCCGCATCTTTCGCTTTATCGCCTGAGCTTTATGAGGATTTTCGCTGGTTGACCTTTTTTTAAATCGTCCTTAGCCGTTATAATCGTAAATGATGATTGATGATGTGAAACTTACAGACAGAGAGTTTAGGATTGGTTCGGTGCGGGTGCCGATTAATCTCAACAACACCAGCCAATATATCCCGCGCGAACAGTTCTATATCCCGCCTCCCCAGGGATATCTGGAGAAACTCGCCTACGCGGTTGCCAGCAATTTGCCTGCGCTCTTGATTGGCGAGACTGGTGTGGGTAAGACCATGAGTGTGCGTTACCTGGCTTCAAAAACCAACAACGGTTTGAGGCGGGTGAACTTGAACGGCGCCACCACCGTGGACGAGTTTTTAGGCAAGTTGCTTATCAACGAACAGGGCACCTATTGGGTGAACGGCGTTTTGGTGGATGCCATGCTGGCGGGAGATTGGATTTTGCTGGATGAAATCAACGCCTGCCTGCCGGAGATCGCCTTCAGCCTGCATTCTTTGTTAGACGATGACCGGATGGTGGTGCTGATGGAATATGACGGACGGATTGTCCGCCCGCACCCAAACTTCCGCCTCTTTGCCAGTATGAACCCCAGCGAGGAGGGACGTTACGGCGGCACAAAGACTCTCAATGAGGCTTTGTTGGACCGCTTTCCGGTGGTGATTCGCATGGACTATCTGCCTGAGGAAGAGGAGATAGAAGCGGTCATCTCGCAAAGCGGGAACACCAACCGGGATATGGTGCAGCGGATGGTACGGGTTGCCCGCGATGTGCGTGAAGCCATTCACCACGAAAAGGTGTTTGGCTCTTTCAGCACGCGGCGGGTGGTTGACTGGGCGCGGATGGCGCTGGCTTTTGATGTTCACGAAAGCGCTTACTATACCGTCTTGAGTAAGTTGAGCAAATACGACGCAGAGGTGGTGGAGGATATTATTGACCTCTACTTCTGAGCCTTCTCCCGAGACATCGCAAATTGAAAATCGGAGAGTCCGCCTGGAGCGGCTGCTCCAAATCGCCAGCCACGATTTCGATTTACGCTTCGACTTTGGCAATCGGGATTTGATTGGCGAAAGCCAGATAGTCCTGAAAGCAAGCCCAAAGATTGCGTTGAATGCCAGTTTGTCTCTGCTCAAGGGGCGCGCCTTGAATTTGTTGGGGCATAGCCTGGCGAAGAGCTGGGAGTGGTACGATGCTGCTGTGCGCCAGGAGTCGCAGGGGAAACACGGCTTTGCTACCTTATGGCATGCCCTGGAGGATGCCAGGGTGGAGAATTGGTTCATATGCCGTTACCCGGGGGCGAGAAAATTCTTTGAGGCGAACATGCTTCCCAATTTGGGAGGTAATTTCTTGCGCCGGATGTATATCGGGGAACAGTGTGAAATCGGTTTGTACCTGGAAGGAAGGGGCTATCGTGGGGCGCGCTATGCGGATAAGGTGCGCCAGGTTTTAGATGAGGTGGCAGCAGATATCTGTGAAGGCGCCCACGGAGGAAGCCCAAACGACTCTTACCAGGCGATGCTCAGGATATTCCCGGTTATGGCTGATATTCTGGAGCTGGATGCCCCATGGAACCCGAAACAGCGCGAACGCGATACGAGTGAACAGGTGTATGAGAATAAAACTGAAGAGGGGCAAGGCGTTCCACAAGGCGCAAGTCCTGAATTTGTTGAAGAAGATGGGTTGTTCAGCGTCTCGGTGAAAGGGGAACGGCGGGAGTTTCCGGAGTGGTTTCGCCCCGGTTCTGCCCCCTGGTTCGAGCGCGATCTGGGTAAGAAAGAGATTCATCCCAGCGCGATGCGCACCAGTCGTCAGACCATCGTTGAACCACCCAAGGGAGACCTGGATGCATACCGCGCCCTGCGTTCAGAAATTCGGGGCGAGGTGGGATTTCTGGCAAATCGTCTGACAAACTTGATAAAGGAAGAAATTTACCTGCGCTATGCCGGCTATTATCGCACGGGCAGGTTGAATAAAGCCAAGTTGTGGAAGCAGCGCATTGGAAACTACCGCCTCTTTCAACGGATGGTCAGCGGGGTGAGTCAGGCGGTGGCTTTTACGATCTTGGTGGATGAAAGCGCCAGCATGAAGGGGCAGGAGAAATATAAGTTAGCCACCAAAGCAGCGGTTTTATTGGGCGAAGCTCTGCATGCGGTTGGCTCGCCCTTCGAGATAATCGGGTACACCACTCAGGATTATGAAGCCCGAGCGGCGCTGAAACTGGGGCTGGTACCGGCTTATCAATATCGCACAACTCGCTGTAGCCCCCTGGAACATCGCATTTACAAACGGTTTGATGAACCATTCCCTAATACCCGTGTACGGCTGACCGGCATCGAGCCTCGCCACAATAATTGGGATGAAGAGCACTTGTGGTTTGCCTTCCAGCGCTTACAAGCCCGCCCTGAGCGACGGAAGGTCATCATTGTCATTTGCGATGGTCAGCCCAATGGCGACGCCAATTATCTGATTGAGACAGTTATGATGATAGAAAGCGCCGGTTGTAGCCTGGTTGGGGTTGGAATCGGGGCAGACTATGTGAGGCAGATTTACACCCGCCCGATTGTTGAGTCGGATTTTCGCCAGTTGACTCAGGGATTGTTCCAGGTGTTGGCTGCCGAATTCCGGTCGCGATGAAAACTTAAGCGTAATCTTCCTTTTGTATTGATTTTGCTGCAAGGGTATTTCTAACTCGTGGAGGCTATGGATGAGATTCGAGCCTGTTCCGATAGAGGACGCATCCGGTAAACACCTGGGGCATAATATTTACGCGCCTGGCGGACGCCTGGTGTTACCCAAAGGTAAAGCGCTGAGCCATGACGATATTCTCAAGCTGAGCGGATTGGGAAGGCGCACGGTTTATGTTGCCAGGATTGAGGTGGGAGATGTTGATGAGAACCAGGCTGCAATGCGAATCGCCCGAGCGGTGGCAGGCGAGGGCGTTCGTCTCTCCAGGTCAGCCGCTGGCAGGGTGAATCTGTTCGCTTCCTTGCCAGGCGTATTGCGCTGTGATGTGAAACGCCTGGAAATCATCAATTCATTCGAAGGGATCACCCTGGCTACCCTGACAGGAAACCGGTTTGTTCAATTCAACCAAATCCTGGCGACGGTCAAGATTATCCCGTTCGCTGTGTCGGGTGAGTTACTCTGTCAGGCAGAAGAGGCGGCAAGGGGGGAATCGCCCCTGCTTGAGATAGATGGGTTACATTCGAAAAAGGTGGCTTTGGTTTTGTTTGGGGCGGAAGCAGCCCAGGAGAGGTTGCGCAAATCGTTCGAGGAGCCTCTGCGCGCCCGGATCACCCGATACGCCTCCCAGGTAGCGCTGGTTGAATATTTATCCCTGGAGGATGAAAAGGATGAAATCAACCTGTCTCACACCCTAGAGGCGTTGGTCGCCCAGGGGATGGAGTTGTTGATATTAGCCGGCGATACCGCCGTGATGGATCGGGGGGATATCGCCCCTCGGGCGATTGAGCGGGCTGGGGGAAGCGTCGAGTGTGTTGGTGTGCCGGTTGACCCAGGCAACCTGTTGATGTTGGCATATCTGGGTGAAGTGCCAATCCTCGGCGCTCCAGGTTGCGCCCGTAGTTTGAAGACCAATGCCATTGACTGGGTGTTGCCACGTCTGCTGGCTGGCGAGCATCTACGGCGGTCGGATATGGCTCTGCTTGGTCATGGAGGGCTTCTGGAGGATACTTCTAAGAGACCCATGCCGCGCCGGAGAACAGCCTGAATTGTGAGCTGTTTATTGTTTGCTTCTATTTTGGCACGGTGAATCAACCTCTCTAATCAGGGTTAGAAGTGACTTTTGGCAGATGCGTGTTTTATGAAAATCTGATATGCTTCATTCAAGCCCTTTGGGGCATTCCGGTCAACGGCTCTGGATGCATGGGAGAATATTCCCTCGCCTGAAATGCGGGCAAAGGAAACCAATAGACCGGACAGGTGTTCCACCGCCGAACTTATATTTGAGTTGCGCCTGGAAATTACGGAGAGAGATCAATGGCTAAAATCACTTCCTTTTGTACTCTACTCTTGCTTGTCCTTGCCAGTCTGACCGTTTCTGCGTGCCAGATGGTTTCCGGTCAGGGGTCGGAGCAGGCGACCCCAACTGCGGTTCCGCTGGCGGTAAGTGAAACGGAGATTGTGGTTGATGGGATGATGGTGCCGCGGGAGACTGTCAGGTTAAGTTTTAACGCCGCAGGGGAAGTGGCTGAGGTTTTTGTTAAAGAAGGGGATGTTGTCAAGGCAGGTGATGTGCTTGCCCGGTTGGGAAATCGCGAGCCGCTTGAGGTAAACCTGGCGAATGCGAAATTAGAGCTGGCAGCCGCCCAGCAGGAACTGTTGACCGCCCAGAATGCCAGGGAGCAACTATATAAAGACTTGCCTCAACGGCAGACGCAAGCCCTCCAGGCTCTCACCGTTGCCAGGGAAGAACTACGCAAGGCTAAAATCAAAAACGATAATATTAACGCCCCTGCTTCGCAGGCAGATCTCAACGAAGCTCGCGCCAATCTGGCTGTAGCCAGAGACCGATTGGAGAAGGCAGAGGATGATTTCAAGCCTTATGAGAACAAATCGGAGACGAACTTACAGCGAGCCTATTATCTGAGCCGCCTGGCGGATGCCCAGAGGAAATACGAGGCGGCAGAGAAAAATCTGAACAAACTTCTGGGTGGAACGAGTGAGTTCTTTGCCTCTCAAGCCAGCGATGAGCTGAAAATCGCCCAGGAACGCCTGGATCAGGCTCAACAGGATTACGATACCCTGCTGCAGGGTCCTGATCCAGATGAGCTGGCTCTTGTGGATAGTCGCATTGCTACAGCGCAGAGTCGAATCGAAGCCGCTCAAGCCGCGATTGCGGCTGCTGCCGCTGCCCTGGCAGATTTGGACCTGATTGCGACGATTGATGGGACGATTGTTGAAATGAACCTGATCGAAGGGCAGCGGGTGAATCCAGCCCAGGAAGTCATCCAGATTGCCGATTTTTCACAATGGTATGTGGAGACCGATAATCTGACCGAGATTGAGGTGATTGATATCTCTCCGGGCGATGCCGCCACGATAACGCCTGATGCGCTCCCTGATTACTCAATGAAGGGTGTTGTGGAATCGATTAGCAATGTGTACCAGGAAAAGCGAGGTGATGTGACCTACACCGCCCGCATTCGGGTTGACGACGTCGATCCAAGACTGCGCTGGGGCATGACGGTCGCTGTTGTATTTGAAAAGAAGTAAGCCTTATCCTCTTGAGAAACAGCCGTTTATGGGGAAGGCTCCACTTTCGGGGATGGCAAAGATGTCGCCTCTACCAGCCTCCCATCGCCTATGGATAGCTGCCTGTTTGTTCCTCGTTCCGGTGCTTCTGGCTTTGGTTGGCGCCATTGGGGGAGGCGCCAACGCCATTTTCCTCGCCACGCCAAATTATCTGCCCATGATGTTCCAGACCTGGCGAACAGCCACCCCCACTCCAATCCCCGGCTTTTTATTGATTACGGAGGTTATGGCTGACCCCGATGGCGAAGAACCGGAGGGGGAGTGGATTGAGATATTCAACGCCGGGGAGACAGCGCTTGACTTATCGCTGTACAAGGTGGGGGATGAGGAGACCGCAAAAGGACTGGAAGGTATGTTCCAGTTCCCACCTGGCTCTACCTTGCCTGCCGGCAAGGCGATTGTCATTGCCAATCAAACCGAGATGTTTTACCAACTGTTTAGAAAGCTCCCGGATTATGAGTTGTATGATACCCATCAGTTCATCCCGGATATGGTCAAATATCCTGACTGGTCAGGGGGATACATCGAGCTTTCTAACGGCGGGGATGAGGTTCTGATTCTGAATGAGTACGACCAACGGGTGGATAGCCTTTCTTGGGGAAGTTCACGCTTGGAGCTTGACCCTCCGCCGCCCGCTGTGGCTCAAGGTCATTCTCTCGAACGAAAACCTGCCAATCGAGACACGAATTTGGCTGCCGACTGGATCGATCAAAACCAGCCCAATCCCGGCAAGGTGGATCTGAGTCTGCCCACACCAACCCCTACTCCACAGAGCAGCGGAACGCCCTCCCCGATTGCCCCGTCTGCCATTTTGGTTAGCGAAGTATTATATGACCCTGAGGGAGTAACAGATGCGCAGGGGGAGTGGTTTGAAATCTATAACCCCGGACCCGACACTGTCTATTTGGGCGGAGTCAGGATTGGCGATGAAGAAATGCCTGGTCAGGGCGAGGGGATGTTGTTATTCCCCCCAGGGGTGAGCATTGCTGGCGGTCAAACCCTGGTTATTGTCCAGCAGGCGAGTGTGTTTAGCACGACCTACGGGTTGATGCCCGATTTTGAGATGGTTGATACCAACCCTCAAGTTCCCCAAATGCTCAGGGATTCGACATGGGGGACGGGTTCGGTCAATTTAAGCAATGACGGGGATGAACTTCTCATTCTGGACGCCAACAATATCTGGATTGATGCTGTCTCATGGGGGAATTCGTCTTTGGGCGTCAATCCTCCGCTATCCACCCGGCAACGACACCGATAGCGCCCAGGATTGGCGCGATCAGCCCTCCCCTGATCCAAAAGGGGTGGACTTGACTCCGCCGACTCCAACGCCCTCGCCCACCGCTATCCCCCTGTTGGTCATCAGTGAAATCCCCCCCAACCCTCATCCCCTCTTTGGGAACGCCAATGTAGGCGGCGTTGTGAACTTCAGCCAGGACGATTTGATTGAGATGGTTGATTTCGGGGCGTTTTTCCGATGGATTATGGCTTTAATGGTCGGGGGTGGGTAGTTGAAGGGCGTATTCTTGTGGATAAAACAACCTCCGGCTGAGAGACTCAACCGGAGGTGATGGCTACCCGTTTGGGATTATGAAGCCAGGTCTTGCACCCGGCGGATGACCATGACCACTTTACCCTGGATTTCCACCGTGTTGGGGTCGTCAATGTAAATCGGTCCCATGGTTGGGTTTGCCGGTTGCAGACGGACGCGCCCCTCTTCCAGGTAGAAATACTTCAGCGTGGTCTCATCTCGATCGTTAAGCCAGACCGCCACCATATCCCCGTTCCGCACTTCTTTGGCGGATTTCATGATGACAATATCGCCCTCGTTCACCATGGCGTCAATCATCGAATTGCCCTGAACTTCGAGGGCGAAGAGGTCGGTCACCCTTTCTTTGGCTGGCAACAAGCTGCGAGCCACATCCACCATAGATTCTGCGTCATAATAGGAGAAATCCGAAGCTGGCACAGGCACGGGCGAGCCGGCAACAATTCGCCCAAGTACCGGGATATGGAGCACCTCTTCCACTGCCTGACGCACAGCGGTTGCCGACTTTTTCAGTTGAGCGCCTAAAGTGTCAAGCGTTTCGGTTGGAGAAATCTCTGATAAGGGTTTTACCAGACGGATGCCTCGCGAGACCCGTCCATCTCTCTCAATATATCCCGATTCTTCAAGTTGATTGAGATAATAATTCACAACAGAGGTTGAGGAGATGTTGGTTTTGTCGCAAATCTCTCGAATTGATGGGGGGTATCCGTTTTGATTGTTGTACCGCTCCAGCACTTCTAAGATTTTTATCTGGCGTTCACTCAAGCCCTTAGCCCGTTTCCTTGCCATCATGTTCTTTTCTCCTTTGAGTGCGAAGAAGACCCCTGCCTGTCTTGAGAGACAGCCTAGAATAATTCGTTCATTTGTTCTGAAAAATATAATACCAGAACATTCGTTCTGTGTCAAGGGGGTTTTTACCAAATCGGTATGTCCTGTGGCATAATTGGGGTGTGCTTTACCAGCGGAAAGCCGGAGTTGCGGCAGGCTGGGAGAAGAGTCTGAGGGAGCGTTTATGAATTTTGAGAAGATTTGCGTCCTGGGTTTGGGTTACACCGGTTTGCCTACCGCCAGCACCTTTGCCACGCATGGGGTTAAGGTCGTCGGCGTGGATACCAACCCGGCAATCATCGAGACCCTGCGCCAGGGAAAGTTGCACATCCATGAGCCTGGTCTGCGAACATTGGTCCAGGCTGCGATAGGCTCCGGCAATCTGGTTATCGCCGAATCGCCTGAGCCGGCAGATGCTTTTGTCATCGAGGTCCCAACTCCATTTTACGAGGATAAACGCGCCGATATGCGAGCTGTCATTTCGGCGACCGAGGCGATTGTCCCTCACCTGCGCAGGGGAAATCTGGTGGTGCTTGAGTCGACTTCACCGCCGATGACCACCAATGGCTTGTTAGCGCCGATTTTGGAGCGTTCTGGTTTGCGCGCCGGGGTGGACTTTTATCTGGCATACTCGCCCGAGAGGGTGATGCCGGGGCAAATCTTGCGTGAGCTGATAGAAAATGACCGGGTGATTGGGGGCATCAATCCGGTTTCGGCTGAGATGGGGCGGGAATTGTATCGTATCTTCGTCCGCGGCGAAATCGTCCTGACCGACTCTACCACAGCCGAGATGGTGAAGTTGATGGAGAACACCTATCGCGATGTCAACATCGCTCTGGCTAACGAATTCTCCCGCCTGGCAGAGCGTTTTGGAGTTGATGTCTGGGAAGCCATATCCATAGCCAATCGCCATCCGCGGGTTAAAATCCTGCGCCCCGGGGTTGGGGTGGGGGGACATTGCATCAGCGTTGACCCCTGGTTTTTGGTTGAATCAGCGCCTGATCTGACAGCCCTGATTCGAACCGCCAGAGAGGTGAATGACGCCCAACCTGCGCATGTGATGGGATTAATTCGCAAAGCAGCCGCTCAGCTAAAGCCTGCTCAAAGCGAACCTCTGTCGGGCAGGTCCATCACCGTTTTAGGGCTGGCGTATAAAGAAGATGTGGATGACATCCGTGAAAGCCCTGCGATTGAGGTCGCCCGATTGCTCTCTCAGGCTGGCGCCAGGGTTAATGCCTATGAGCCGAACCAATTGGATGTGCGCGTTGATGGAGTGCAGACGGCAGTCAGGCTGGAGGATGCCCTGGCGCATGCGGAGATTGTTGTGTTGCTAGTTGGGCATAGCTTCTTCAGGGGCTTGGACCCGCGCTTGCTTGCCTCACTAACCCCTGCCCGCATTCTGGTTGATTGCGCCAACAGTTGGGCAGCGCCAATTTGGGAAGGGGCGGGGTTCAAGGTTTTCCGCCTGGGCGCCAACCGGTTGAACTCCTCAGGCGCGCATTCTCGTTTGCAGCAGGAACCAGGCTGATGAAAGTCTTGTCTGTCTTTGGAACCCGCCCAGAGGCGGTTAAAATGGCGCCGGTCATCCAGGAGTTGGCTTGCACGGCTGGCGTCATCTCAAAGGTATGCGTCACAGCCCAACATCGCCAGATGTTGGATCAGGTGCTTGACCTCTTTAAGATCGTCCCCGATGTGGACCTGGATTTAATGCAACCCGATCAATCTCTGGCGGAGGTGACTGCCGCGGTTTTCACCTTCCTCGACCCGGTGCTGGCTGATTTGAAACCGGATTGGGTGCTGATTCAGGGAGATACGACTACCGTTATGGCAACATCCCTGCTGGCATATTATCACCGCATTCGAGTAGGGCATGTGGAGGCGGGTTTGCGAACCGGGGATAAATGGCAGCCTTTTCCCGAGGAGATCAACCGCCGGGTGGCAGGGGTGGTAGCCGACTTGCATTTTGCTCCGACCGAGTGGTCTCGCCAAAATCTATTGCGGGAGAATGTGCCCGATGAAAGGATTGTCGTGACAGGAAATCCGGTGATTGACGCCTTGCGGTCGGTCGCAGACATGCCCGATACTCCCGAGGTATTACAGTTGCTTGATCGCCTGGGTTTGACCCACGATAAATCACCCACCTCTGAAAACCGGCGTCTGGTGATTATCACCGCCCACCGCAGGGAAAATTTTGGCGAACCTCTGGTTAATATCTGCCGGGCAATCCTTCGTCTGGCAAGCGACTACGGCGACAGGGTTCAATTCGTTTACCCGGTGCATTTGAATCCCAATGTGCAGGGACCGGTCTATCGCTTGTTGGGTGGAACGCCGAACATCACCTTGCTTCCACCCCTGGATTATCTACCCCTCATCCATCTTATCAAACGAGCTGCTCTGGTGTTGACCGACTCGGGCGGGTTACAAGAGGAGGCTCCAGGGTTGGGCGTGCCGGTGTTGGTGATGCGTGAGCGCACCGAGCGACCGGAAGGGATAGAGGCTGGGACAGTTCGGCTGGTTGGCACCGACCCGGAGAGGATATATCATCAGACTCGCCGATTGTTGGATGATCCTGTTGCTCATGCGGAGATGGCGCGAGCGGTCAATCCTTACGGAGATGGTCATGCCGCCCCCCGCATTGTCCGCGCCTTGCTTGAACACCACGCTTGAACCTGATTGAGGTATAGGTTGGACGGAGAGCGTCTGCCATAAACTGATCTGAAGATGGCAGGGATGAGCCAAGGATGGCATCAGACTTTTATACCCGCCTGGTTTATGCGCGAAATGCGCCTGTGATTGGCAGGCTGGCATACTATCTCTTAAAACTCCTCGGGGTTGAAATACCCCCATCTGTCCGCATCGGGGCTGATTTTGAACTCGCCCATGGCGGTTTTGGGGTGGTTATCCACTCCAAAACCCAGATTGGGGCGCGGGTAAAACTCTACCCCGGGGTTGGGATAGGGCGGGCTGACATCTATCGCCCCAGCGAACTATCTGAATTTGAGGGTGTGGTGATCGAGGATGATGTGATACTCTCTCCTGGGGCGAAGGTGCTTTGCAAACAGGGTGTGCTTCGGGTGGGACGCGGTACGGTGATTGGGGCGAACGCGGTGTTATTAGAATCCACCGGCGAGGGCGAGATTTGGGCTGGCATCCCGGCGAAGTGCATCGGTCGTCGGAACGATTTCAGCCTGCCGCCTCAGGGTGAGTGAATGGGCTTTGGTGATGATAGGCTATGAATCCTGTTGAGTTACGTCGGGTATGCCTGGCGCCGCGCATGGTGGGTGTGGGGGGGATGGTCTCCTTTCAGCGCCGCCTTGCCCAGGGCTTGCAATCGCTGGGCATCCAGGTGGCGTATAATCTGGCTGACGATGTCTGTGATGCGGTACTGGTAATCGGAGGAACCCGTCATCTGGCGCAATTGTGGCGCGCCCGCAAGCGGGGTGCGCTCATCGTTCAACGACTGGATGGGATGAACTGGTTGCACCGCCGCTTGAAAACGGGATTAACCCACTACCTGCGCGCCGAATATGGAAACCTTTTACTTGGGATCATCCGTCATCGTCTTGCTGATGTAATCGTCTATCAGAGCGCCTTCGCTCAAAAATGGTGGGAAAGCGTGCATGGTGTTGCCCCGGTTCCGAGTCGGGTAGTCTATAATGGGGTGGACCTTGCGTATTACACGCCTGACGGGTTGCACACTCGACCTCAAGATCGTTATCGGATTTTATTGGTGGAGGGGAGCCTGATGGGGGGGTATGAGATCGGTTTGCAGGTTGCGGTTGCCCTGGTTGAAGGGTTATCGAACGGCGTAAAAAACGCACCCCCTCGCTCAACCCGGGTTGGGTATCCGATTCAGTTGATCTAGGTTGGTCGTGAAGCCGATGAGGTTAAAAAACTTTGGGAACAGCGCAGTTCTGTCCCTATTCATTGGGCTGGTTTGGTCCCGGGCGAGCAGATTCCCGAGGTGGACCGCTCTGCGCATCTGTTATACTCAGCGGATGTGAACGCTGCCTGCCCCAATTCGGTAATCGAAGCCCTGGCATGTGGGTTGCCCGTGCTTGCTTATGACACCGGCGCGCTGCCTGAAATGATCTCTGGCGGCGCGGGCAGGATTGTCCCATATGGGGGAGATCCATGGAAGTTGGATTCGCCCGATCTCCCGGCTTTGGTGGAGGCTGCCGGAGATATTCTCCAAAATCAGGATGCGTATCGCCGTGCAGCGCGTGTACGCGCCGAGCAGGTTTTCAGCCTGGAGAGGATGGTGCAGGGCTATTTGGATGCGCTCACGATGAGCAAAGGCGGCGTCAATTAATGGCTTGTTGGTCGGTTCGGTTATTTTTTCAATGAATAAGATGCTGATGACTCTGGCAAGCGGGGCAGCGCGCCTGTTACCGATGTGGGTCAAGCGACTCATCTATCGCCTCCCCTGGCTGGCAAGCTGTATCCGGGGCAATCTGAACCGCGCTGTCCCCTCAGGCTTGACCCAGGTCGAAGTGGCGGCAGGGGGATTGGCTGGAATGCGCCTATACCTCGATTTAAAAAGCGAAAAAGATTACTGGTTGGGTACATATGAACCGGAATTGCAGAAGGGGATTCTGGAGCTGGTCAAACCCGGGATGGTGGCTTATGATCTCGGGGCAAATATCGGCTACATGAGCTTGCTCCTGGCAAAGGCGGTCGAGTCGACCGGATCGGTCTACGCGTTTGAGGCGTTCCCTCAGAATGCACGCCGACTGGCGCAGAATGTTGCTCTGAATGGATTGCAGCAGAGGGTGAAGATTGTCGAGGCAGCCGTGAGCGATCGCTCCTCACCTCTCCGGTTCTG
>JBBIPD010000043.1:0-13542 GCA_037443025.1 Chloroflexota bacterium | reverse complement strand
GTCCGGATGCGCCTCGCCCAAAACGACGATCCGCTTCGTATTGTTGAGGATTGCCAGGAAGGGATGCGGCAGGTGGGTGAAAGGTACGAGCGACGGGAGTATTACCTGTCAGGTCTGATTATGGCGGGAGAGATTTTCCGGGAGGTGATGGAGATACTGACCCCGGCAATTGAAACGCGTTTTCTCGGCAACGAATCCGGAGTCATCTTGCTTGGCACGGTTCAAGGCGATATCCACGATATCGGCAAGAATAGCTTGAGCCTGCTGTTGAGCAGTTACGGCTTTACCGTGCACGATTTGGGAGTGGATGTGCCCCCAAAGGAATTCTTGAAGAAAGCGATTCAAATCAAGCCGAACATTATCGGGCTATCCGGGTTGCTGACCAGTTCATATGATAGTATGCGCGAGACGGTCAACTTGCTGCGCAGCTCGCCCGAGGCGCAGATAGCCAAAATACCCATTGTAATCGGCGGCAACCAGCTCAACGAGCAGGTTTGCCAGTATGTTGGCGCCGACGGGTGGGTAACGGATGCCATGAGCGGCGTCCGCCTGTGCCAGAAGTGGATGGAAAGCTAAATCACCATCGCGCCCGATGTTCCTCGGCAAAGCCGATTAACCCATCAATCTGGATTTTCTCACCCTCGTCGCTAATCGCCCAACCCCGGTAGCGACCAAACATCTGATGAACCTCGCTAAAGATCAGCCCCAGGTTTGTGCGAGCCAGGCGGTCCTTGAACGGGGTGAATTCCAGATTGAGGCGACCTTCCCGATCGTAAAACCGCCAGGGTTTCATGTAATCTCCCGAGGTATAGTCGAACTTCACCGCATTGAGCTTATGGATGCGCCCCTCCAGAATCAGGGCGTCTTCCGTTGCGGCAGAGGTATCCCCAAAACCGCAACCCAGGTTGAGCCCCACTGCGCGCCCGTCAGGTAAGAATCCGGAGGCGCTCGCCCAGTTCCAAAAGCTGGAATACTCCCAGACCCCACGTCCCCAATCCAGCGAACCCAGGCTCTCGGAAGGGTTTAATTCCTCGGAGATATCCCCGTAGCGCAAATGCCCCTCTGCCGGCAGACAGTTGATTTTACGATTATAGTAAAAACGCTTCCGACCAATCGGAATGACGATGTTCATCGATTCATGTTCAGGGGGACAACGCAACAGGATATCTGCCTGAATGCCGCGCCCGGCATGAAAATCAGCCCAGCTCACAGAAATATAACGCCCTTCGGGGGTCAACCGAAATTCCAGATTAACTCCCCCTTTCGAGAAGCGGGCAACGCCTTCAGTGCTGTTGCGCGGCAGGGTGATACCTCGCCCCAAGGGGATTACCAACCCCTCTTCGTGTAAGTCCCCGGTGATGAAATCCAGGGTATAGACAAAGATATTCCCGGCATACCCCAAATCCGCAATCGTCGCCGAAAAGAAGCGCCTGGGAGTGAAAACGGCGTAATAATCCCAGCGTTTCAGTCGAAAGCGTTGCAATGAGCGCCAGCGATAAAACCGGACGTTTTCCAGGTTGCAGTCAAGTAACGGCTGCCGCGACCAACCCACCTGAATCAGTCTTCCGTTTTCATCTAATAATTTGCCGGATTGGGTGATTTCTTTTTGCATTGGGCGCTCCTTTTAACATCGAAGAGAAAATGGCGCTACAAATACGCGAATCCGATGGATATTAACAATTTAACCCCGCTTCCCTTAAAAATCAATAATGAACCCGGGATGGATGTTAAAATGGATGCACCTCTGTTTGGAATATACTTCTCAAAAGGAGCTAGAAATGGCATTCAATTTACGCAACCGCAATTTCCTCAAAGAGCTCGATTTCACCCCCGAAGAGCTTAAATTCCTTCTCAAACTCTCTGCCGACCTGAAAGCTGCCAAGTATGGCGGCTACGAGCAACAAAAACTGAAAGGGAAAAATATCGCTCTGATTTTCGAAAAGACCTCCACCCGGACACGCTGCGCCTTTGAGGTGGCAGCTTTCGACCAGGGCGCCCATGTAACCTATCTCGGTCCAACCGGTTCTCAGATTGGGCAGAAGGAGTCGTTGAAAGACACCGCGAGGGTTTTGGGGCGTATGTATGATGGCATCGAATACCGCGGCTTCGGTCAGGAACTGGTAGAAATCCTGGGCAAGTACGCCGGTGTGCCGGTTTGGAATGGTCTGACGGATGAATTCCACCCGACCCAAAGCCTGTGCGATATCCTGACCATGACCGAGTACACCGATAAACACCTTCACGAGATTGCTTTTTGCTACCTGGGCGATGCCCGCAATAACATGGGCAACTCTCTGATGATCATGGGCTGCAAAATGGGGATGGATGTACGCCTGTGCGCGCCCAGGTCGCTCTTGCCGGATGCAAAGTTGGTTGAAACCGCGCGCGAAATTGCCCAAGAGACCGGAGCTCGCCTAACTTTGACCGAGAGCGTTGATGAAGGCGTCAAAGGTGTGGACTTCCTCTACACCGACGTGTGGGTCTCGATGGGCGAGGCGAAAGAAGTCTGGGATGAGCGGATTAAACTGCTCACGCCTTACCAGGTCAATATGGATGTGATTAAGAAAACCGGCAACCCCAAAGTCAAGTTTATGCATTGCCTGCCTTCATTCCATAACCGTGAGACCAAAGTCGGCGAAGAAATCTATCAGAAGACCGGGCTGGAGAGCCTGGAAGTCACCGATGAAGTCTTCGAATCCGAATACTCGATCGTCTTCCCTCAGGCTGAGAACCGGATGCACACCATCAAGGCTATCATGGTCGCCACGCTGGGAGATTGAGATAACCGGTGCGACGCGTGTGCCCGCGCGTCGCACCACATTCCCCTTTGATCAAGACATTCCTATCCTGGTATTACTGAATTGTTGATTGCCTCAACAAAGGTCTATGCGCATTTCTTTGCTGATCGCTTAGTCAGCGTTGGGATATTGAGATCGTCGCCGCAAAATCCACTCAGATTCGAAATTCATCCCCTTTGAATATTGACAAACGAACATATTTTTTGTAATATTCTAACAGAAACAAACACACGTCCGATTAGCTCCTGGCAAGCCCCATTGGAAGCCCTGGATGTTATCCACCGAAAGACAACAAGTCATACTCGAATTAATCGAAAAGAATGGTCAAATCGAAGTAGCAGACCTGGTTGAAAGATTTGACGTCTCCGAAATGACCATCCGGCGCGACCTGGATGTCCTGGATCGCAAAGGGCTTTTGCGCCGGGTTCACGGCGGGGCGGTGAGCAACCGCGGACGCAGCTATGAGCCCTCTTTTCTCTCGCGCAGCGTAAAAAATATCGAGGAAAAGAAACGAATTGGTAAAGCGGCGGCAAATCTGATTCAGAGCGGAGATTCGATTTTATTGGATGTTGGCACAACCACCCTGGAGATTGCCCGCCACTTACACCATCGTCAGAATCTGACCATCATCACCCCCTGCTTTCAAATTGCCTCAATTTTAGTTGAATATCCAGGAATCAGGTTAATCCTTACCGGCGGTATCTTACGTCCAGGCGAACTTTCACTGGTCGGTCATCTGGCTGAACGGGCTATTCGTGATTTTTACGTGGACAAACTATTCCTGGGCGCTGCCGGCGTAGACCTGGAAGCTGGATTTACCGAATTCAATCTGGAGGATACCCTGATTAAACAGGTGATGCTGAGCCGGGCAAAGGATATCACCGTTGTGGCGGATTCCAGCAAGTTCGGTCAGGTGGCTTTCACAGCCATCGCCCCTTTACAGGCAGCCAATCGCATTATTACCGATAAAAATCTTTCGCAAAAAATCGTCAGCAAAATTCAAGAGCTGGGTATAGAGCTGGTTCTGGTTTGAGGGTAATCAACCAAAGTTCAGGAGGCAAGCATGACCTATTGGACTGAAGAATTATTTGGGGTGAAGAAACCCATCATAGCGATGTGCCATCTTGGCGCGCTGCCAGGCGACCCTCATTTCGACAAAAAAGCCGGCATAGCCGAAGTGATAAGCTGGGCGCGAAAAGATCTCAACGCTCTGCAGAATGGGGGGGTAGATGCAGTCATGTTCTCCAATGAATTCAGCATGCCCTATCTCACCACGGTTCCAACGGTCACCGTAGCTTGCATGGCGCGGGTGATTGGCGAGCTGATTGACGATATCCGGGTTCCATTTGGCGTGAACGTCCTCTGGGATCCTAAAGCCTCCCTGGACTTAGCCGTGGCAACCGGAGCGAGTTTTGTTCGCGAGATATTTTCCGGGGTCTACGCGAGCGATTTCGGTTTGTGGAACCCCAACTGCGGCGAGATTGTACGCCACCAACACGCAATTTCTGCTGAAAATGTGAAGCTGCTCTTTAATATCGTGCCTGAAGCCGCACAATACCTGGGGAATCGGGATATTGCTGATATTGCCCGATCCACCGTTTTCAACCACCGCCCAGATGCCTTGTGTGTGTCCGGGCTGACCGCGGGCAGCCAGACGGATACCAGCATCCTGCGCAAGGTGAAAGAAGTTGTTCCAGACACGGTTGTGTTTGCCAACACCGGCGTCCGTCTCGAAAACGTCGAGGAGCAATTGCGCATCGCAGACGGGGCTGTGATCGGCACCACCTTTAAGTACGACGGAAAATTCGAAAACCATGTTGATGAACGGCGCGTTGAGACATTTATGAAGGCGGTCAGAAAAATTCGTGAGGCGCTCCAATGAGCTCAGCCTGCTTGCTTGGAATCGATATTGGCACAACCGCCACGAAAGTCATCATTATAGATACCAAAGGCAACATTCTGGCTGAGGTCCTACGTCCGGCAACCCTCTATTCTCCCAATGCCAACTGGGCGGAAGAAGATGCCAACCAGTGGTGGGAGAATGTCTGTCAGGCGATTCCGGAATGCCTGGAACTAGCCAACAGGCAAGCCTCCGACCTGGAAGCGATTGGCGTCAGCGGGATGGTACCCACCTTAATCCTGGTTGATCAGGCTGGACAACCCCTTCGGCGGTCCATCCAGCAAAATGACGCCCGTTCCCACCTGGAGATTGAGCATTTCAAGGCTCATACTGACCCCCAGGACGTCTTTCGGCGGACGGGTTCAGCCATCACCCAGCAAAGCATCGGTCCGAAACTGCTGTGGATTTCAAAAAACCAACCCGATTTGATGCACAAGGCGAAATGGGTGATGGGGTCGTATGATTACATCAACTACAAACTGACCGATCAGCCCTCTCTGGAGAGGAATTGGGCTTTGGAAAGCGGTTTGTTCGACCTCCATCGGTTGGATTGGGATGATGACCTGCTCAAGCTGGCGAATATTCGGCGAGACCAGTTGCCGCCGGTTTTCAATCCAAGCCAGATTGTGGGCGCCGTCACGCGACGGGCTGCGCAATTGACGGGTCTCATGGAAGGGACGCCAGTTGTGGCAGGCAGCGCCGACCATGTGGCTTCGGCGTTCTCTGTCGGTCTCAAAGAAAACGGAGACCTGCTGGTGAAACTCGGCGGGGCGGGGGATATTCTATACTCTTTGGATAGGCTGGAAATAGATGAACGGCTCTTTATTGACTACCATGTTATCCCAGGTTTATACCTGATAAACGGCTGTATGGCATCCAGCGGCTCGATTATAAAATGGTTCCGCAATTCGCTTGCTCCCGAATTAGATTACCCCGGATTAGACGCCGAGGCTGAAGACATTCCCCCGGGTTCGGATGGGCTTGTCTTGTTGCCCTATTTCATTGGAGAAAAGACCCCCATATTCGACCCTCTGGCGCGGGGAATGCTGTTTGGTTTAACTTTGCAACACACTCGCGCCCATATTTATCATGCGATTCTGGAGGGCATCTCTTTCGGTTTCTACCACCACCTTCAAGTGCTGGCAGAGAGAGGTTTTGAGGTGAAGAGGGTGCGCGTGGCAAATGGCGGAGCGAGGAGCAGGCTCTGGCGGCAAATCACCTCCGATGTAATCGGTCATCCCCTGGAAGAGGTGGCGCACCACCCCGGCTCGTCTTTGGGCGCCGCCTTTGTCGCCGGAATGGGTGTAAACGCCTTTAGCGAATGGGCAGAGATTGAAAAATATATTCATATCTCCGCCATAACCGAACCAATCCTCGAGCGACATGCTAAATATGTGAAATTATTCGGCTTATACCGGGAGCTTTACGAGGCAAACAAATCCAATTTCAGGACGCTTGCCGCAATCGAAGGGATGATTGGGTCATCATGATGTTAACCAGGTTCCGTAGAAATATCGGCTTATATCTTTCGCATTTCATCCTTATCATTGCCTCGCTTTCGATTCTGCTCCCCATCCTATGGGTGTTGCGTACTTCGCTTGCCAACCGCTTGATTGCATATAAAATACCGCCGGTCTGGATATTTACCCCGACCCTGGATAATTACCGCGTCATCTTCCAGCAATATCCCTTTCAGAAATATTTTGTCAACAGCCTCTTCATCGCCACAACAGCCAGCCTGATAGCTCTGCTTCTGGGATCGCTTGCCGCCTATTCCATCGCCCGTTTCAAGACGGGAGACCCGTTCTTACGTCTGAGCATGCTCAGCACCCAGATGCTGCCGGCAATCACGTTGGTGATTCCCATTTTCCTGCTTGCCCGCATCGCCCGCCTGTGGGATTCGCCCATCGCGCTGATTCTGGCATATCTATCTTTCAACCTCCCTTACACCATCTGGATATTGATTGGTTTCTTCCAAAGCGTGCCGGTTGACCTTGAAGAGGCGGCGATGATTGACGGCTGTTCACGCCCGGCTGCCCTGTGGCGCGTGGTGATTCCGGTTACGTTGCCGGGCTTGCTGGCTGCGGGCATCTTCAACTTCATTCTGAACTGGAATGAATTTTTGTTTTCACTCATCCTCACCGGGCGTGAAACTCGCACTCTGCCGGTGGCAGTGGCAGCTTTATGGACGCAACAGGGGGTACAGATTGGAGCAGTATCGGCGGCAACCGTGATCGTCGTCTTGCCGGTGATCATCCTGACCTGGGTCATCCAGAAATCGCTGATAAAAAACCTGACATTTGGCTCTATCAAGTAGAGGGAAAGGAGGTCGTGATTCATAAGCAGCAAAAAATAACCTGCATCGTAACCCTGACTTAAATGGTGCATAGATAATCTTTCGTTCAGAAATGGAGGAGTGAAATGAAGAAAAACCTATTTGCAACCCTGGTGAGCTTGATGGTGGTGGTGGGATTGATTCTCAGCGCTTGCCAGCAGGCGCCAACAACGCCGCCGGCGGCACAGGAAACCCAACCTCCTGCGGAACAACCGGCAGGGAAAAAGTTTGAGGGGGTGACCATCAACATCATGATGGAAGGCGTGCCCGATACAGAATTCGTTCAGAAACTGCTGCCCAAATTCGAGGAGGAGACGGGCATGAAGGTCAATATCGAGGTGCTCAACTACGCCCTGATGCATGAGAAGCTGGTGCCTCAATTGACCGCAGCAGAAGGTTCGGGCAGTTATGACGCCATCGTGGTGGATAACTATTGGGTGGGTGAGTTCGTCAACGCAGGCTGGTTGCAAGAGCTTGACAGCCAGGTTGCCAGCAGTGAAGCGATCAACCTCGAAGACTACCTGCCTTCAATGGTGAATATGGTGGGTAAGCTGCACGACAAAACCTACATGATTCCGTTCTATAACTACGCCATGGCGTTGATTTATTGCCAGACCCCAAAAGCAATGGCGAAGTACAAAGAGGTCTATAACTCAGATCAGGTCACTGTTCCGGGTAGCATCCCTGAGTACGTCGAGCTGGCAAAATCGCTCACCAACCCCGCTGAAAACTTCTATGGTGCTTCGATGATGGGTTTACGACCAGACCCGATCACGATGGAATGGTTGAATTACCTGTACAGTATGGGCGGACGCATCTACGATGAGAACTGGAACGTTACCGTCAACAATGAAGCAGGCGTGAAAGCTTTGGAACACTATGTGGATGCGATGAAGAACGCCGCCCCTCCTGGCGCTCCCGCTTATGGCTTTGATGAAGCTTTCTCCCAGGTCGCGCAAGGCAACGCCTTCAGCTACATCACCTTCAACTGGATGCTCCCCCAACTGAACGATCCCGAGAAATCGCAGGTGGCGGATCAATGCCAGGTGACTCGCGTCCCAGGCGGAATCGGTCTTCTGGGAGGTTGGGGCTGGGCGATCCCCAAATCCTCTCCAAACCCGGAGGCTGCCTGGGCGTTCATCGAATGGGTGGAGTCGTTCCCCATCGCCAAAGAGCGGGCTTTGATGGGAGGCGCTCCAGCTCGAGCAGATGTGTTCCGCGATGGGGACGTCCTCGCCAAATACCCCTACTACAGCGAGGTGGAGAAGATTGTGGGTGAAGCAGTGCCCTTCCCCATCATGACCCGCAGCCCTCAGGTAGTGGAGGTTTTGGGTAGAGTACTCTCTGAAGCGGTCACCGGCTCCAAGACGCCCAAACAGGCGCTCGACGAG
The DNA here is from genome assembly GCA_037443025.1 of Chloroflexota bacterium. Classification (GTDB taxonomy): domain Bacteria; phylum Chloroflexota; class Anaerolineae; order Anaerolineales; family UBA4823; genus JAQBDA01. The sequence continues at coordinate 5,118 of JBBIPD010000043.1, read as the reverse complement.
GCGGCTGGCGAGCTGGCTACCCTGATTGACAAATAGTAGTATCCAACATACACCATTGCTGTGGGGCGAGTTGCGACCTCGCCCCACAGCGTGGATATGAGAGCATCCGCATCTGTGGCAGAAAACGATAAACCCAATCGAAAAATCAAAGAGCGCGCTTACCTGAAAACAGACCGATGGTTGCGCATCTACCTTGTCCTGCCAGCGTTGGTGGGCATCTGGGTAGTGATCGGTTTTCCATTATTATATGCTCTCTACATCTCATTCCACGATTACATCCTCTCCCAAGGCGGAATCGGTGAGGTCAATTTCGCCAACTACGTCAATATCTTCAAGGATGAGCTCCTCATTGGCGCCAGTCGAAATACACTGGTGCTGACGGTAAGCGTGGTCACTTTGGAGTTCTTGATCGCCTTTGGTCTGGCTCTCCTGCTGAATAACAAGCACATGCGCGGTCGGAACATTTATCTGCTCATCTTGTTAATACCGATGCTGATGCCGCCAATTACCGTTGGTCTGATCTGGCGGATGCTCTTACACCCCGAACTGGGGGTGATCAATTATGTTTTAGGGTTGTTGGGGCTGCCCCAACCCGCCTGGCTGGGCAACCCCAATCTCGCCATGGCTACTGTGGTCATCGTGGACATCTGGCATGAGACATCTTTTATCTTATTAATCCTCCTGGCAGGCTTGACGGCTTTGCCGGATGAACTTTACGAGGCAACCGAGATTGATGGGGCGAACAAACTGCAGCAATTGCGGTATCTGACCATCCCCCTGATGCTGCCCACAATTTTAGTGGCGATTCTGATTAGAATGATCGCCGCCCTGAAAACTTATGACTTGATTTATATCCTGACCCGCGGCGGACCGGGTGTTTCCACCGAGACCATCAGCTATTATATTTACCGCGTGGCATTTGTTTTTCTGGACATGGGGTCCAGTTCGGCAATGTCGTTCCTGTTGCTGATGATTATCGTTGTCCTGACCCTGGTGCTGATGCGCATCATGCGGGCAGGCGATGTAACTTAAGGATGGGACTATGAATCGTTCATTCGAAGGCAAGGTGGTGGTTGTCACCGGCGCAGGGTCTGGCATCGGGCGCGCCATTGCGCTCGATTTTGCCTCCGCAGGCGCCCTGGTAGCCGTGACGGACGTTGATAAGGGGCTTTCCGAGGTTACAGTTCACCTGATTGAAGAGCATGGCGGTAAAGCTCTGGCGTTTGAAATGGATGTGACCAAAGCCACCACGATTCAATCCACAGTGCAGGCTGTGGTCGAGCAATGGGACAAAATTGACATCTGGTGCAACAACGCTGGCGTGAGCAGCATGAACCACTTCCTCGATCTCACCGAGTGGGATTGGGATTTCAACCTGAATGTCAACGCCAAAGGCGTTTTTCTGTGCTCACAGGCAGCCATCCGCCAGATGCTCACCCAACCCAGAGATGTCCAGAGCGGTCTGCGAGGAAAGCTGATTAATATCGCCAGCATGGCGGGCAAACGGGGCAACGCACCTTTCCTGGCGCACTATGTGGCTTCTAAGTTTGCGGTGGTCGGACTGACCCAGGCGTTAGCCGGCGAATTTGCCAGCCATGGAATCACGGTCAATGCCGTCTGCCCGGGTTATGTGAAAACCAGCATGCAGGACAGGGAGGCGGAATGGGAAGCCAAACTGCGGGGTAATCTGACCGCCGATGAGGTCAGACAGTTGTATATCAATGACACACCCCTGGGACGCCTGGAGACCCCTGAAGATGTCTCGCGGGTGGTCCTGTTTCTCGCCTCGTCCGATGCGGACTTCATCACCGGCGAGGCGATCAACGTCAATGGCGGTTCCTGGATGGATTGATTGATAATTCAACCCGAGCTTCTAACAGCTATCCAGGCGGCTCGATCGGCTGGGGAGCTTTTAAAACGCAATTTTCGGCAGGATATCACGGTTGAGTATAAGGGTGAGATCAACCCCGTCACTCCCCTCGACCTTGAGGCGGAGGAGATCATCGGCGATATCCTGGGAGATGCTTTTCCCTCATATGGCATATTAGGAGAGGAAAACCACCACCAGTATCAGAGCGATAACCCCTATTGGATCGTTGACCCCCTGGATGGGACTACAAATTACATCCGGGGGTATCCTCTGTTCGCCGTCTCAATCGCGCTCCAGCGCAATCAGCAAACCCTGTTGGGGGTTGTTTTCAACCCGATTTTGGAAGACCTGTTTATTGCGGTCAAGGGAGAAGGCGCTTTTCTGAACTGGCAGCCAATTCGGGTTTCCAAGACGCAACGCCTCGAGCAAGCAGTATTAGCCTCGGGCTTCCCGTATAACATTCGAGATACCAACCGGGACAACCTCAGCCAATGGGCGTATCTGACCCGCCGGGTTTTCAGCCCGCGCTGTGATGGGTGCGCCTCTTTAGACCTGTGCTTCGTGGCAGCCGGGAGCTACGATGGGTACTGGGAACTGGACCTGGAAGCCTGGGATATGGCAGCCGGCGCGCTGATCTTGAGCGAGGCGGGGGGAATTGCGACCAATATCGAGGGCGAGGGGCTGGACTTATTTAAACGGACCATTTTGGCAGGAAACCCCGCGATTCACGGGCAATTATTGGAACATTTGCGAGCGGTTTAAATCTCCAAAGCAGACATCAAATATCATAACTTCGAGCATAATTTTCGTGTTGCCCCCGTAGCTCAATGGACAGAGCATCTGACTTCGGATTGGGTGAATAAGCCAAATATTACCCCTATATATACGGGAATAACGATGAAAAACGCCCTAGAAAGCCATATCTGGGGTGTTTGTTTTTAATGGTGTAGCTAAAGTGTAGTTATCACACATTTCACCTGGCAGGCATCAAAAGAGCCAGACTGAGCGAAGTTCTATTGAGTTTCAGCCCTTTTACATGGATTGGCAGGAAAGATAGGATATCAAGATAGCCAGATGACTTATGGTGACGTTGAAAGCAATGGCAGCTTTGGCATACTATCTGCCAAAGCTGCCAGCTATCTAACGTATAGTTTAAGCGAGCGATCAATAGAAATTTGAAACCAGATTTCGTCATCCCGAGCCGAAGGCTCAGGATCTCGGGCTAACAAAGGCACATATGTTTTGCTTCGCTCTGTATGTGCTACCCTCCGGTAAAATTTGCAGTACACTGTTCACATGTTGGAAACGCTCACTGACCCATTGGGAAATCTGGAATCTTAAGGGTCCCGTCCAGGATCTCTTTCCGCTTCTGCTCGATCAGGGTCTGGACATCCTGCGGGATCTTATCGGCGTTGTCGTGATACGGTGCCAGATCGGCACCCTGCGCCAGTCCAATCTCGTAGATTTTGCCGGTGAAATTCCCATCCACCAGGTCTTTAACAACCATAGCGATACCGCCGTCGAAGCCCCACTTGACGCTGGTCAAGACCACGTTGGGGGCGACGCTGAACTGGTCGCGAACTGCGCCAATCGCCAGCACGTTTTTCTCGTTAGCGGCTTTCAGCACACCGATGTTTTGACCATCGCCGTTGCCAAAGATCACATCCGCTCCGGATTCGATTTGGGATAAGGCGGCTTCGTTGCCTTTGGTGACATCCAGGAAGCTACCGATCCAGTTCACCAGCACTTCTGCATTTGGATTGGCTTCCTTACCGCCCATCTCAAAGGCTGCGTAACTACGGTGGGTGCTGGGGATGTCGATGCCCCCAACCATGCCGATGGTGTTCGACTTGGTCAGCTTGCCCGCCAGCAGACCAGCCAGGTAGGAAGCTTCCTGAGCCATGGGACGAATGACCGCCAGGTTCGGTAGAGTCTCGTCGCCGTCGGTCCACAAGAAGGCTTGGTCGGGGTAATCTTTTGCGGTATTCATCACAGCATCTTTGGCAATCGAGCTGTGGCAGATGATCATATCATAGCCCTGGCTGGCGTAATCACGCAGTACTTTCTCGAAATCGGGAATGGCGACCCCTTCCGAAAAGGCTGTCTCAACGCCAAGCTGCTGTTGGGCAGCCATCAGGCCTTCATACCCTGCCTGGTTCCAGCCGTTATCATCAATCTTGCCGTCCAGCACGAGTGCAACTTTGATTTTTTCCTCAGCAGGGGCGCTGGTGGTAGTCGGGGCGGCAGGCGATGCACAGGCGCTGAAGATTAAGCTGGCAACCATCAACAGCGCTGCCATCAGGAACGATTTGCTGTAGTTCTTCATTTCTCAACTCCTTATCAAAACGTATGTCCAGTGACTGGATGGCTCCAAGGGGGCGGAGCCTGCTGTCCGGCGGTTATTAAAGCACTCGCCAAACATGGTTGGGCTGGATCCCAGCCTGGTGGAGTATTTTGTCTCTTATTTTTTCTGCATCTGCTAATATCTCCTCCTCATCCATCGTCAGGATTTGTCGGTTGCGCATCACAACCTGCCCGTCTATCAGGACTGTATCCACGTCGCTCCCATTCGCAGCCCACACTATTGCGGATACTGGGTCGTGAAGCGGTGCGATGTGGGGTTTTCTGGCATTCACCAGGATAATATCCGCCTGCTTACCCGCTTCGAGCGAGCCGACCAGATGATCTGCCATGATCGCTTTCGCGCCGTTGATGGTCGCCATCTCAATCGCCTCTGCGGCGGTAGGGTAGAGCGGATTCTCAAAAGTATTACGTTGAATCAGCAGGGCAGTGCGCATCTCGCGGAACATGTCTGCTGTGTTGTTGACCGGCATGCCGTCATTACCCAGGCAGATATTTACCCCTTTCTGAAGCATCTGTGGGACTTTGGCTGTGCCCATCGCCAGCTTCGAGTTACAAACAGGGCAATGGCAGATGTTTGTGCCAGTTTCCGCCAGAAGATCCATCTCCTTTTCCGTGATATAGATCCCATGAGCAAATGTGACGTGTCTGCCAAGCATACCCACCCGCGCCGCGAACTCAACAGGGAGGCAACCGTACTTCTCAAGTGTGTAGTCGACGTTGTTTTGAACTTCTGCCCAATGGGTGGTGATTCCAACCCCTTTTTCAAGCGCTAGTCGGCTGATCTCGGTAAACAACTCTTTTGATACCCCACCCACCGAGCGTGGGGAGTACCATATCTGCAGGCGACCATTGCCCGCGCCATGCCAGCGTTCGATGAGCGCCTC
>JBBIPD010000042.1:8725-13611 GCA_037443025.1 Chloroflexota bacterium | reverse complement strand
AATCTTATATTCCCAATAGCACCCGACGGATTGCCCGTATACGCGAGATGCTGGATAGGCTCGGGAGGTCGGCGGTTGAGTTGGAGGTGGATGGAGGCATCAACCCAAATACCGCGGCTGAGGTGGCGTCTGCCGGTGCGACAATCCTGGTGGCGGGAAGCGCGATCTTCAATAACAAAGGCAGCGTTGGTGAAAACATCGCTGCGCTTCGGCGTTCAATCGCCGGAGTCGCTTCGCCCTGAGGCGAAAATACCCCCGGCAATGGGCAGATTGACCAAATCTCTGGTCGATACCGGCGACAAAACGGGGAGAGGGTTGTAACCACATCCTTTTTACTTTTCAATCCTTGTGGTATATTCAGCATAAGGAGGATGTTATGAGCGCACGCATTCTGGTGATTGAAGATGATGAAGCAATCCTGAAATTTCTCCGCCGAGGATTGGCTTATGAGGGCTACCAAGTGGATACAGCCAGCGATGGTCAATCCGGATTGGCATTAGCCAGGGATAATCCTCCTGACCTGGTGGTGTTGGATTTGATGCTTCCGGGAATCGATGGAATGGAGGTCTGCCGTCGTTTGCGGGCGGGTGGTCCGGTTCCTATCCTGATTCTGACTGCCAAGGATACGGTCAACGATCGCATCCAGGGGTTGGACATGGGCGCGGACGATTATATGGTCAAGCCCTTCAATCTGGACGAGCTCCTGGCGCGAATCCGCGCCTTACTCCGCCGCGCTCAACCAGCCAGACCGCAGGTGTTGCGTTTTGCAGATTTAACGTTGGATACAGGCACTCGCCAGGCAACCCGAGGTGATCGAACAATCTCGCTTACGGCAAAAGAATACGAGTTGTTGGAGTTGTTCCTGCGTCATCCTCGGCAGGTGATGACGCGTGATATGATATTTGATCGGGTTTGGGGTTATGATTTTGGCGGCGAGAGCAATATTATCGAGGTCTATATCCGCTACCTACGGCAAAAACTCGAAGCCGAGAATGAACAACGCCTGATCCATACTGTTCGCGGCATGGGGTATGTGCTGCGTGAGTCGACTTGAGACCAGCCGATTCCATGCCCCATTTTACCAGCGCCAACTGATCTCGCAATTCAATCAGCCAGCCCGGTTTTCAGGTTTGAGGGATGTCCTTACGCGCTCGTTTAGCCGTCTTATACACCTCCATTGTAGGAGGGATTTTGCTTCTATTTGGAGTGGCTGTGTACGGGGCGGTGAGCTTCAGCCTGACGGAGCAAATTGACAACATCCTGGTTAGAGCGGTGGACCAAATCTGGCCTGATATCTATGTCGACTCATCAGGGAATTTAGGCTTCCAGCCAGACTCTACCCAGGAGTTGGCGCCCGGCATCCTGTTCCAGGTTTGGGGGAGGGATAAATCGTTGAAATATACCAATATCCCTCAGGTCAGCACTGCTTTGGATCCGCTTGGGTTGAATGTCAGCCAACCCATTTTTCGCGATTCGAACCTGCGGACATCCATTGGCTCGGTACATCTGCGGGTGTTAACCGTGCCGCTCGTGGTGGGGGGCAGCAGCCGTTCGGCGGGGATATTGCAGGTGGCGACTGCGATGTCGGTTGTGGATGCCACCCAAAGATCGTTGGTGGGGGTTTTGGTGGCGGGGGCGCTTATCGCCATGGCGATTGCCGGCTTGGCGGGATGGATCAGCACCCGGCAGGCATTGGCTCCCCTGGATAACGTGACCCAGGTGGCTTTGCAGATTACCCGCGCCGATGACCTCTCCCGCCGCATCCCCTATAACGGTCCGCCCGATGATGAAGTCGGTCAATTGATTCATGCTTTCAATCAGACCTTGAGTCGTCTGGAAAATTTGTTCAATACTCAGCGGCGCTTTCTGGCGGATGTGGGACATGAACTCCGCACTCCTTTGACGGTCATCAAGGGCAATGTAGATTTGATGCGCCGGATGAATTGCATGGATAAGGAGGCGATGGATGGCATCGAGAGTGAGGTGGACCGCCTGACCCGGATGGTGGGAGATTTGCTGTTGCTGGCGCAGGCTGAATCGGGCAAGCTACCCCTCGATTGGCGCCTGGTCGAGCTGGACACGCTTCTGCTTGAGGTAATGCAACAAATGCAGGTGTTAGCCAAGGGACGGCTGCAGATGAAATTGGGCGAAATAGACCAGGTGTTGGTATGCGGGGATAAAGACCGGCTGAAGCAGGTATTGGTGAACCTGATTGGGAACGCGATTAAATACACCCCTGCAGGGGGTGAGGTGGTGATAAGCCTGGGCAAAGATGACAGCCGCGCCTATCTGTCTGTGCATGACAACGGTCCGGGAATCCCAGAAGAAGACCTGCCCCATATCTTTGAGCGTTTTTATCGGGGGGAGAAATCGCGCACCCGGGAGCGGGAAGGAAAAGGGTTCGGATTGGGTCTATCCATTGCCTATTGGATTGTGCGGAATCACAGGGGGGAGATAGAAGTCGCCTCGAGTAGAGATCAGGGGACAACTTTTACCGTCTGGCTGCCCCTGGCGCAGGGCGAGTGCAGAGAAGAAGTCAATGAAAACGCCATGAAAGCTTCCTTAAACCCCTTCTCTCCCCAGGGCGGAGAGAGAAGGGATCAATGAGGAGTGAATGGCGCTACGGGGGTATCTATCAAGCAGGTTTATCGCCTTGTCTGGGTGTTCGTTCCCCGAGATGATTTCGCGCTGAGCGAGACAGGGTGATAAGTGGGTTCAGGGCGGCTATAGACCGATTCTGGATTTGGTGCAGGTTTTGGCGCCGGTTTGTAAGATGACAGGGTCGCGCCGGAGATGCGCGGATTCAGGTTGGCTTGCTGCTCCGTCACGGTGCGGACGCTGGCGTTGCGCCGCATTGGGATGAGTGTTTGTCGGTCAGACTGGCTGAACAGGCGATTCCCTGCCACCGAGAACGTGCCAATAATCAGAACCCGGATCAGCCAGACCATTACAGCCACGAAAATCGGCACAACGCGCAGCAACAGGTCGCGGGCAATGACAGCATTCCCCAACGACTGGTGATTCAGAATAGCGATGGAGACGCCCCACCAGGTCAGCATGGCGTTCATGGTGGCTGCCAGCAGCCAGGCGCCAAAGAGATACCATACTTCAGATGGTTCATCTGCGCCTTCTTCAGGGGTGAAAAGACGGGCAATTCCTGCAAAGTCGATGCCGCAGAAGGCAATTGCCAGAATCGTCGCCCAACGCACTCCCATGAAGGATAAATCACCCAGTAAGTCTGACAAGGCAAATTCGGTGGTGCTGAAATTGAAGGTTTCAAAAGCCAGCAGGGCGGCAATAATGATCAAGCCAAACGCCAACCCGCGCTGCAACTTGAGCCGATGCGTGAGGGCAGTCAGGGTGGGATTGCGGGTGATGGTGGTGTTCATATACAACCTCCTCGAGCAAATAAAGGTGAGTACTGAGATTTTTCGAATTTGCGTTTCCAAAAATTGTTTATTGACATCACACTGATTTCTGGCTATAATATAGAACAAATGTTCTCATTTGTCAAGAGGCAATTTCTGGTTTTTTTGAATAGAACACATTTTCTATTATAGCACAATCCTGCATTTCTCTGGAGGAAGTTTGATGAATATCGGTCCCTGGTTAGTGATTCGTGGCACAGTATTAGGCGTCCTGGTTTTGATTGGGTTCAGTATATTGATCACATCGGGTTTGTCGGTCCCTCAGGTGGCGTACGCGGAAGAGTTACCCACTCCGCAGCCAACGCTTGATGTAGTGGGGGTAGAGGTGGAGCAGTCAGACGAGCTGAGCGAGATGAGTCCGGTTCTTGAGGGTGAGTGCCTGGTGAGCGGTAATTTCCCCCAGGCGATTACCCAGTGGTGTGTCATCATCACCAGGTATGCCCTGATGTATCATCTGCCTCCCGACCTGATTGCAGCGGTGATCTTGCAGGAAAGCGGCGGCGATCCCGAGGCGTACTCCCATAGCGGAGCAGTCGGTCTGATGCAAGTGATGCCAAAGGATGGCATCTCAGCCTCGTTTATGTGTAAAAACGGACCTTGTTTTGCGATCAGACCGACCATTGCTGAGCTGAGTGATCCTGAGTTTAATATTAAGTATGGAACCAGGCTGCTGGCTGGCTTGGTCAACCGCACGGGTAGCTTTCGTGAAGCTTTGAAGGCTTATGGTCCGATGGATGTGGGCTATACCTATGCTGATAAGGTATTAAGCCTGTATCAGCGATACTCGCCGTAGGCGATGGCGGGCGGCAATCAATCTGGCGGGCGCTCGTCTGGTGAGACTCGAAGCCAAACTGGCTCGCCAACCTCGATATCTGGCAGGTGATCTGGCTGTTAGATTGGGAGGGTATAAGAAAAAGGGCTGGATTTCGCCAGCCCTTGATCGTCATCTATCAGTCTTCGTCGCGTTCCCCGAGGCGATGATCAAGCATCATCAATCCATTGGCGCTATCGCCAATCAGCTTCAGTTGCTCGACAATGGTCGAGGCGTTTTTCTCCTCTTCCACCTGTTCATCAATGAACCACTGGAGCATCACCTGGGTGGGGTAATCGTTCTCCTTGAGCGCCAGAGCGTAAATGTTGTTGATCATACCGGTAACTTTTTGCTCGTGCTCGTAGGCGTTTTCGAAAGCAGCCAGAGGCGATTTCCATTCAGTGGGTGGCTGATCAATTGCGCCTAAAACCACCCTTCCACCTCTATCGTGGATGTAGTCGAAGAACTTCATGGCATGCTCTACCTCTTCGTTGCTCTGGAGGCGCATCCAGCGCGCCATGCCAACCAGGTTCATGCTCTCGAAGTAGGCGGACATGGAGAGGTAGATATAAGCAGAGTACAGTTCGTTTTTGATTTGTTCGTTAATTGCATCCTGGATTTTTTTGTTCAGCATAACGGTTTCTCCT
>JBBIPD010000042.1:0-8715 GCA_037443025.1 Chloroflexota bacterium | reverse complement strand
ATACAACCTTTACCATTCAGGTTTGGGCTGGCGTAATCTTCTCAAGGATTGTTAATCTTTAGTCGCCGGTCTTATTCTGCCCAGAGGGTGTCTTCGGCTAACTGGATGTGATCCAACGCCGCTGCGTCTTCATCCGAGAGGAGTATATTCAGGGCTCCCAGATTCTCAATCATATGCTCTTTCCGGGTGGACATGGGCAAGGCAATCACCCCTTGCTGACGAATCAGCCATTGTAAGGCAACTTGGGCGGGGGTGGCTCCCACTCTCTCGGCGATCTCTTGCAGGGCGGGGTCATTAACCAGATGCCCGCGGTCAATAGGCGAGTAGGCGGTCAGTAAGATGTTGTTCGCCTGGCAGTACTCGAGCACCCCATTTTTCACGTATTCTCGATGATGCAGATTGTAAAGCACCTGGTTGGTTGCCAGGGGAGTTTCGGATAAAGCCTGGGCGCGCTTGAGCTGCTCCAGGTTGAAATTGCTCACGCCGATGTGGCGCACCTTGCCCTGCCGCACCAATTCATTGAGCGCCCGGAAAGTCTCTTCCAGCGGGATGTTTCGATTAGGGCGGTGAATGAGATACAAATCCAGGTAATCTGTGCCCAGGCGTTTGAGGCTGCCTTCTAAAGACTTCAAAGCATCCCGATACTGCAACGTGACCTGCCATACTTTGGAGGTCAGGAAGAGGTCTTCGCGGCGAAAATCCCGAATCACCTGCCCAACCAGTTCTTCGGTATGACCGCCGCCGTACATCTCCGCAGTGTCAATATGGGTATAGCCTAATTCGATGGCAGTCCGGATAACCTGCCGCGCCAGTTCATCCCGAGAGTAATCTGCGTGCATCCCTCCCCCCAGTCCCCAGGTACCCTGTCCTAAGACGGGAATCCGGTCGCCGTTGTATAGGGTTTTATGGATCATCGTATTTCCTCCTGCTGGCTAATAAAATTCCGCATCACTGCACGTTGGTTACAACCGTTTCCTGAAATGTATCAGTCTTTCCACCTCCTCATATTCTAAAGCCAGATGAGCTTTGCGGCTGATTTCGTTGTTGATATCACAATCTGAAGCCATTTCTTTCAATCCAGATTGCCGCGCCCAGTCTTCGGCAGCCCGTACAAGCCCAGCGCCGACCTTTTGCCGGCGATGGTCTGGGTCCACATACCATCCTTCGATATAACCCACAGGACTGGTGTCACAGCCATCAGCGTACTTGCGTTGAGATGCTTCCAGAAAACCACACAGCCCACCTTCCTGACGTACGGCTACCAGGGTTACACTTGTAGAATCTGCGAGTATCTCCCTCATTTCTTTCAAATGCTCTTCAACCGAGGTCTTCGACCAGAGCAGCAAACGCATCCGCAGCCACTCTTGCAGGTCTTCTGGTTCAGCAGGGCGAATGTACATCTCTAAAAGCCAAGTTCTCTCAATATCTGATCGCTCTGGCGAGGGTTGGAGGTTTTACCCAACAACTCCTCCCAAAAGCGGTCGTCATACCGCCGCGAACGGACCGGCAGCGGCATCGGCACACCCCATCCCAGGAGCAAGACCTCCTCTTTGGGTTGCAGACGCGCCAGCATGCCGCGCAGGACTTCCCGCCCGGCGAGTCCCGAAAGCACAGCCCGGATGTCGTCTTCATCGCCTAACCAGCCGGAGACGCGCGTGCCAAGCTGCGACATCACCTCATCATAGATTTGTGAAGGACGCTGGTCAATGATTAACAGGGTGACGTAATATTTGCGCATCTCTCGAGCGATGGTGCTGAACGTGGTCTGGGTCGCCATCTCTCGGTTGAGAAGTTTGTGCGCCTCCTCCAGGACGATGACCAACGGTCTTGGTTCTTCTTTGCCGCTGGAACGGAAGGTGTTGGTGCGCTGCTCCCATCGCTCGCGTATCTTGCGGGTCAGCAGGTTGCTCACCAGCAGGTAATCCAGGTCGCTTTCATGGCTCCCAAAGGATAACACCACATGTTGCCCAGCCTCCAGGGTTTTGATGATTTCACCCACGCTATCCGCAGCCGGTTTCTCGACAACATAGGGCAGGTGGAAGACCCGTCCCAACTTGGAGTGTAAGCCTTCGGCTGCCATCACATTGACTCCGGCAGAATTTGCCCAGGCTGCTACGCTCCCTGGCGCGGGGATCTTTTTGCCGGCTTCATCCTCGATGACTGCTCCCAATTTCATCTTGCGAAATTCGGCAAACCAGTTTTGGTAGCCAAAAGAGGAAACCAGCGCTTCAAGGGTGGTGGGAGTGGTCTCCTTCAGGTTCAGCTCAGGGGTGAGCAATTCGATATCTTCGGGGCGGATATCGCTCATGGCGATTTCCAGGTTAAAATCGGGGATATGGTTCCGTATCCTGGCGCCGGCTCCAAGACCCACCACACGCACTCGCGCCGGGAATTTGTCGCGTAACCCCGGGACGCGCTGCCCGGTATCAGAGGCGGTGTCTTCGAAGCCGTATTCATTATGCATATCCAGCACCAACACAGCCGCCCGGTTGTGCTGAATCAGACCCGCCAAAAGCAAACGAGTCAAGAAGGATTTGCCCGTTCCTGTGGCGCCGAATATGCCGGAAGAGCGTTGCACAAATTTATCTAGATTGATGCACACCGGGTGATCCTGCTCGCGAGTGTAGCCAATCACAAAATTGCCGGGTTCCCCTGTCTTGCCGAAAATCTCTGCCACATCCCCTGGTTGAGCCAGCCGAACCGGCGAGTGATGGGGGGGCACGGTCTTCACCGGCAAGGGGCGGGGCTCGTCGCGTAAGCCGAGGGAGATTTCCTCTCGCCAGCGCTTGTATTCAGGACTGCTCAGATCGGGACCGCGCTCCAACATCAACGCCGGCAGCACTTCAAGGTTGGTGAAGAGGGTCTGTCCATGCAGCAGGCGGGCAATCCCCGGCGGCAGGCGGGTTTCGCTCTGCTCGTCAGCGAAGCGAGGGTCGGTGGCGCCCAGTTGCAAGTCGGTGACCAGACCGAAGAACAGCCAGTTGCCGCTCTCGATGATCACAAAAGCGCCTTCCTGAATCTCTTGCGGGGAGACGGTCAGGCGCACGCGTAAGTTCTCTTTCAACCCGCCGCCCACAAGGTAACCGATTATTTTCGCTTGATCGTCGTTTGGGTTTTCGTCTGTCATGTTAAATCCACCTCAAAGATACGCGTGGTGAGCAGTCCATCCTGCAGGTTAACCAGGCGATACTGGGGCGGCTGCAGGGTCAGCGACGGCTCATCCTGAAGGGCAAAGGCAAATGTGGTCGAACGCAAACCAAAAACGGGAATGCCCTGGTATTGTTTTTCGTAACTGATATGGGTGTGACCGCTGAAGACCGCCAGGAGCCTTTCTTTTACCCCAGGCGCGGTGAGCAATCCCCATAACTCCTGGATGTTATCAGCGATGAACTCATCCAGCCAGCGGCTCCCGATTGGGACGATGTGATGATGGGTGAGGAGGATTGTCGGCAGGGGATTCTGTAAAGCCTGTCTCAGAAAATCGAATGTTTCAGGGTAAAGCACGGCTTTGGCGTTTGCTCCCATATCCAGGCAGATAAATTGGACGCCTTTGTGCTGGAAGACGAGATTAACCAGAGGGGTAGAGTCAGCCCGACTGAACAGATGTCTCAAAAACAGCGGGCGGTCATCGTGATTTCCGGGCATGAAGTACATCGGGAACTCGCGCAGCCCTTCGACCGTGACCAGACCGGGTTGTTGGGGCGTGGGCGCGGGCTGCAGACCGAGCAAATGGCGGGCGTTCTGGTAGCCGGTTTCGGTTGCGGGGTCCACAAGATCGCCGCTTGAAATGATGAAATCAATATCCTGGGCGGTGTTTCGGGCTATGTGGCGCAGAGTCGCCCGAAAGGCATGGCTGGGCGAGAATCCCCGCACCAGGTCGTCTTCTCTTTCGGGGAGATGATGATCGGAAATCTGGATGAAAGCGAATTGGCTCATGCCACACCACCCACGGCGGTATCTCCAAGCGCACTGAGGACGGTCATCAAGGTGGGATAATCATCCCGCAATAGGATGATCAGTTCCTGCGTGGCGGCATCTGCCCATCCTGGTGCGCCAAACGCGGTTTGAGCAGCCTGGGCTTGTTGCAGGTGGGCTGCCAGCAACTCTCCGATGGGGATGTCCCGAGCGCGCAAGATATGGCGAAAGTAGCCAAAACGCCCGGCGGAGACGAAGCGGGACAATTCTGCCTGGGTGCAGAGGTAAATCACATCCAGACTGAGCGGGGGGCGGGGCGGCAGCAGATGGAAAATTCGCCCCTGGCTCTGGTATCCAACCGCCAGCACGCTGATTTCCAGCGGCACGTTCCGGTTGAGGCGGTTATCGGCAATGATGGTCTCGTTCACCCCGTCGGCGGTGACCAGTTGGCGCACCAGACCATCATCGTCTATATGGATATCGTGAATCAGCCCATAGATTTCGTAGCGGTCTTCCTGGGGAACGCGCACCAGGGAGCCGAACGAAGGCGCCTCAAGCTGGTTCACCCGGCAACCCACCACGAAGCCGGCTGTGTTGGCTCTCAATAAACGCCCAATTTCAATTTCAGTCATGCAATCTATCTCCTCACGGCGGTTATAGGCGTGTCCTGCCAGGCTGGTCTTTGGCAAATTGTTTATTAGAGCTGCCTTCGATAGATATCCCCTGGCGGCGCAGTTCGAGAACAATCATATTGGTGACCTGGTCGCGCTCTTCCAGGCTGACCCGGGCGGTCTCGTGCGCCCGGTGGAGAAGATACGGGTACGGGCGCGCTCCCAGGATTCGGCATTGGTCAATCAAGACGGCGTGGAGCATATCCAGTTTGATGGCATCCAGGGCGACCCAGGCGGGCGCTTCGATTCGCGCCAGCCATGGGCGATCTTCTCTGCCCACATTCAGGTAGAAGAAATGCAAGCGTAAATGGTCAAGGTAATGTCTGGATGCCGACGACTGCAACTCGAATATTGCCGAGCGTTCCCCCGGCTGGAGGATGTCTCTAAACAGGTGGCGATCGCCTACCCCCCGCAATGGTCGGTAATTGCGCAGATTGGCTAAATCCGTCGGCTTGGCGCCGGCGATCTCGAGCAGGCGCACCACCAGGTTCGCCGCGGGCTTATCCACGTAGCCGGCGGTGATCACCCCAAGCCGATAAAGCCCGTGGAGCACTTCCAGGTACTCGTCCAGGCTTTTCTGGTAAGCCGAGGTCTCTTCTGGAGAGACGCCGGGCATACCCCACAGTTCTACCGGTCCGTCGGTGAGGGTGATAACAGGCGGCGTTGCGTCGGCAGCAAGCTCAACCAGCATGGCGCGCTCTTTGAGGTCGCGGCTCAGAGCAAGAATGGCGTCTGTTTGATGGTCGAGTTGCTCCTCATAAAAAAGCTGGCATTGGAGATAAGTTGTGGGGGGAGAGACTTCCCCCAGGCGCATTTTGATCGCCCCTACATTGACCAGGCTGTATTCGACTTCAGCATGACGGTCGAGATTGATTTGTGAGCCATCGGCTGCCAGCAAGGTGGCAGCTTTGGGCAGCTCAGGTAGGGGATGATTGGCGTTTAGCGCTTCAGGCTGCGCGATTTCAGGGTCTGTTGGCAGGGCGCAGCGCAAGGAGGGGTCGTTGACGGATTGGACTTTCTGGCGCAACGTCTCCGCCTCCTGGGCATATGCCTGCAGTAACTCTCTGGCTTGCTCAAGCTTGCGCGACTTCTCCGCCTGTTTCTCAGACGCACTCTTGCCCAACTCTTGCACCTGCGCCTGCACCTGCTGAAAATCAATCGTCATCCCGCACCTTTAATTTTGAGAGTGTTGATTGTGGCTTATGGGCATTGCTTCCTGGATTCCCGACCACATCGAGCGGTCAATTATAGAACATCCGTTTTGGAATATTTTACAACCCTCACCTCCCCGGCGCAAGGGAAATTTTGGTCGTTTCTTTGATTGCACTCTGGGGTAAAATTTAGCCTGATGGATTTGTGTTGGCAGGGATGCTTGACTTTACTTTAACCGTTAAGGGGTAATTGGTCAAGCTGTTAATCTGACGGGGTTGCGTCATGGCAGCAATCGCCAAAATATTGTCGGATTCGCAAGACAATGCTCATCTACGCCCTTTTGACCCGGCTCGTGATTTGAAGCAGGTAGCTGATTTGGTTGAGCTGTGCTTCGCAGATACGTTGGATCAAGAGGGTCGCAGTTATTTGCGTCATATGCGAGCTGCGGCAAGGAACCCCAGGTATTTACGCTGGTCGGGGATGCTGTCGGGCAATGGGGCGTTGCCGCCGTTTGGGTTCGTTTGGGAAGAAGATAACCAGATTATCGGCAATCTGACATTGATTCCTTATCCTTCCTTACGCCAAAATTATTATCTGATTGCAAATGTGGCAGTGCATCCGATTTATCGCCGGCATGGGATTGCCCGCAGCCTGACCGAAGCGGCGATCAATTATGCGCGCAAGCGTGGCGCTCAGACTGCCTGGCTGCATGTGCGTCCCGAAAACACCGCAGCGCTCAATCTGTATCGCTCGTTGGGGTTCAGGGAGCGAGACAGTCGCACTACCTGGCACAGTCAAACGGAGACTACGGTTGATCGGCTTGAGCCGCCCCGTTTTACACCCGTCCTGGAAAATCCGATGGGGATAAAGATCGTCCCGCGCCGGGCAACCGACTGGCAGACGCAGAGACATTGGCTCAAACAGGTCTATCCGCCTCACATTGCCTGGCAACTCCCGCTGCGCATGCAATCCCTGCGACCAGGGGTATTGGGGTTTCTCTACCGGTTCTTCAACGACCTCCATCTGCGCCATTGGTCTGCGGTGCGAGATGGGCGGCTGATTGGGGTGATCACCTGGCAGGCTTCCCTCAGCTACACCGATCACCTGTGGCTGGCGGTGAATCCGGCGGTGGATGAGACCGCCGTCGCCCCATTGTTGAGCCACGTCCGCAGGTATGCCTCTCCCAAGCGGGTGCTCTCGCTCGAATATCCAAGCGATCGCGCCCGGCAGGACATCCAATCGGCGGGCTACGTGGAGCACCAGACTCTGGTGTGGATGTCGCTGGATCTCGATTCAAGCGCTTGAACATACGCCTCTGCAAGTTGCTGTGGCGCTCGGCTTTCTCTGGGGTGGGTTTGAGCGTGGTAAGGCGACCAGAGGTAAAGCGCGGGTTTTGGCGGGTAGAGTTTTGGGTCATAGGCAAATCGTAGGTTGACTTTCGTAGAGACTTGGCTTATACTCAGTTCAAGCGGAGGAACCCAAATGCGGGATGTACCTTCAAGAGAGGATGTCAATTCAAACCTGTAGGCACGCGAGATTACGCGCGTGCCTTTTGATTATTTTCTTGAGAAAGGAGCTTAATTAATGGACTACGGGATGATCGGAAAGATTGAGAAAGCCAAACGATACGCCGAGCAACGCGATCGGATTAAGTTTGAGTCGCTCAAAGTGACATTTGAAGGGGAGAATAACCCTCACACGGTGAGTCTTGAGAATGGTATCTGGCAGTGTGATTGCGATTTCTTTCAGAGCCGGGGGCGTTGCAGCCATACGATGGCGCTTGAAATCATCCTGAAAAATATGCTTCCAGAGATTGTATATCAGGTTTAGAGACAATCTTATATTCGAAATGCAGCGAGCCCCGGAAGGGGCTCGTTTTTATTTAAGATGGCGAATTGGGGCTGTTATCTTCCCATCCAGCCAGGTGTAAATTGCGTACCAACCAGTCGCCCATTCTGGGCGAAAAGGTATTGATATAGTGCAACAAGGCGGCTTGAAAAGGGACGATGACCTCCGCTTTGCGTTTCTGGATAGCCCGAATAATCCCTTCAGCCACAGCCTCTGGCGCAATTTTGGCTGAAATCCAGGGCACGCGTAGATGGTTGATCATCTGGGTATCCACTCGCCCGGGCAAGATGTTGCTCACATACACCCCGCTTTCGTATAGTTCCTGGCGCAGTACTTCAAGAAAGCCGGTCAGCGCAAACTTCGCTGAGACATAGGGGGCGTCTGGTGGCAACCCTTTCTTGCCATCCATACTGGTCACTGCAACGATATGACCGTGATGTCGGGCGCGCATGTGCGGCAGCACAGCCAGGATAGGGTACACACTTCCGAAAAAATTCACCGCCAGGGAATGTTCGATTTTAGCTGCGCTCAGCATGTCCAGCGGAGCGCGCACATACTCGCCGGCGCTGCAAATCAGGATATCCACCCTGCCCATCTCTGCCAGGGCGCTTGCCACCATGCTCTCCACCTGCGCTTGATTGCTCACATCGGTCGGCAGGACCAACGCCTGCCTGCCCAACCCTCGGATTTCATCAGCCAGCCGGGCGAGCTGCGCCTCGCGGCGGGCGGCAAGGACCAGGTTTGCTCCCCGCTTGGCTAAAGCTAGGGAGGTCGCCCGCCCAATCCCGCTTGAAGCGCCGGTGACGATCGCAACCTGGTCCAGGAATTGTTCTCGCGGCACCGCTCAAATACCTTTCAAGACCATCTTGCCCGAGGAGGGCGTGAACTCGAATCGCCCTTGAGGCACGCGACGATCTATCGTCAGACGTCCCGAATCGAGGTATTCCCAGATTGTCTGGAATGGAGCGCTCCCTGGGACCCATTTT
Organism: Chloroflexota bacterium; assembly: GCA_037443025.1. GTDB lineage: Bacteria > Chloroflexota > Anaerolineae > Anaerolineales > UBA4823 > JAQBDA01. The sequence continues at coordinate 143 of JBBIPD010000042.1, read as the reverse complement.
TCGGCGATGACGACGCCATGGGTTGGTAAGACGGTAAATACAAGCTGGCGCGGGTCGCTCGGGTTCAGCAGCGCTTGAGAGCGAGAAAACGCCCTGCGAATGCCATCCCCCTGAGCGGCGGTAGCGCAGGTGACCGGGTAGTT
>JBBIPD010000041.1:0-13752 GCA_037443025.1 Chloroflexota bacterium | reverse complement strand
CCATACTGTGTACATTCTCCGGGGGATAATCAGGAAGGTTGAAAAATGGTGCGGCAAGGAACTCCTCCCAAGGTCCATCGAAATCAATATCCTCTGGATGCCAGATTGAATGAATCCCTTGCCCTTCGTTGAGTCGCAGCAGCCGATAACCATCTACTTCTAACACCTGTATATAGTTATAAGCGGATTCGGTTTCGTATATCTGACCGAAGGTCTTTTTTATCGTCCCTCTCAACAACAGAGCCGATAATATGAGCAGAATGGCGGGTATCCACAACCAGGGCAGGACGCCTCTCCATCCCTGAGCCAACCATAAACCGACCAAAGCCACCAGGGCTAAGAGGACACTGGAGAGGACAAAAGTCAGGTTAGTTCCAATGAGAGGTACCAGGACCAGCACCGGTAAAAATGTCCCAATGAATGAGCCTAAGGTTGATATCGCATAAATTTCACCCGATACTCTCCCAGCCCGGCTCGGATCGTCCATCGCCAGGCGAATGGCAAACGGAGAAATCATCCCCAATAAAGTCACCGGCACAGAAAGAAGAATCAAAACCGCGCTGAAAGAACCAACAAGGATTCCCACCTGAAGCTGATCAAAGGCATCAGCAGCCAGGCGCAGGACCGGGCGGGAGAATAGCGGCACCGCCCCAGATGTGAATGCCCCAAAAAGTAAAATAGTGTACAGCGTTTTATAGCGCGGCGAGCGATCTGCCCACCAGCCGCCCAAAAAATAGCCCAGCGTCAGGTAAATCAAGATGAGACCAATAATGCTTGCCCAGACGATGTTGCTGGTGCCAAATACACTCCCTAATAGCCTGGAGGCAGTCAGCTCGATAATCAGGGTCGTCATCCCTGAGAAAAAAACCGTGAAGTATAAATAGCGTCTCATCGGATGTCTTGGGGATTATATCAAACCAGTGATTTATTCTGCTGATACAATTGCTCAAAAGAAGCGGATTGCTTATAATAACCCGAATATATTCATCCTTATCTGAATAAGATTTCAGGAGTACAAATGGAACGAAAGCTGACTGGCGCGCAGATTCGTCAGGATTTCATCAATTTCTTTATCGAGCAAAAACATACTTTTGTACCATCGTCCTCGCTTGTCCCAGGCGGCGACTCTACTCTCTTGTTCACCAATGCGGGGATGGTTCAATTCAAAGATGTCTTTTTGGGAATTGACAAACGTCCTTACACCCGTGCCGCCAATTCCCAAAAGTGCATGCGTGTGGCTGGTAAACACAATGACCTGGATGATGTGGGGCGAGATAACACCCACCACACCTTTTTTGAAATGCTTGGCAACTGGTCATTTGGGGATTATTACAAAAAAGAAGCCATTGCATGGGCTTGGCAACTATTGACCGATGTCTGGGGGTTGAAACGAGAAAATCTTTGGGCGACCTGTTTTAAGGATGATATCGGGGATATTCCCACCGATGATGAAGCCGCCGAAGAGTGGATCAAACAGCCCGGGATGAACCCAAATCACGTCCTTTTCTTTGGGCGCAAAGATAATTTCTGGGAGATGGCAGAAACCGGTCCATGTGGACCCTGCAGCGAAATTCACTATGATCGTGGTCCCAGTTATTGTGACAAGCAGAATGTACCCGGGCATGTTTGCCGGGTGAATGGGGATTGTTCTCGCTTCCTTGAATTGTGGAATCTGGTCTTTATCCAATATAACCGCCTTGATCCTGTAAGACTGGAACCATTGCCGGCAAAACACGTGGATACCGGTATGGGGTTAGAACGCATCGTCTCAGTCCTGCAGGATGTGGACTCCAATTACAAAACCGATTTGCTGAAACCGATGATGGATGCCGTTCAGCGATTGACCCATCATAGCAATGCAGAACGTGATGCAAATCTGACGCCATATCGGGTGATTGCGGATCACTCCCGCGCCGCTTCTTTTCTCATCGCAGATGGCGTCGTACCTGGAAATATTGGGCGAAATTATGTGACGCGGATGATCATCCGCCGCGCCGCCCGGTTTGGCAGCAAAATCGGCTTAAACGAACCCTTCCTGGCGACAATCGCCGAATCGGTCATCGAAACCTATGGCGATTTTTACCCTGAGCTTCGACGTCATCGAACTGCTATTCTGGATAGCCTGACGCGGGAAGAGCAAAGATTCCAGAGGACCGTCGAAGGGGGCGTCGCCAAACTCGAAACCTTGCTCCAAAGACTCATGACCAACCGGCAAACGTTTCTGCCCGGAGAACAGGCATTTGATTTGTATGCGACCTACGGCTTACCGTTAGAAATCACCCGGGATATCGCCAGAGAACAAGAACTGGATGTGGATGAGAGTGGATTTCGCCAGGCGATGGAAGAGCACCGCCTGGCTTCGGGCGCCGGTGAAGCCTTTGGCGTAATGGGCGGAGAACAGATCAATATTTACCGCTCGGTCTTCGACAAGCTGGTCGAAACGGGAAAACTGGAAAACCAGGGGGTTTTATACGATCCATACTCACGCCTGGAAGTGGAAAACCCAATTTTGGCGATCCTGCGTAATGGGGAGATTGTGAACAGCGCCCAACCTGGCGACGAGATAGAGGTCGTCCTGCGCGAAACCTGCTTCTATGTCGAATCGGGCGGACAGGTCTCAGATAGCGGCGAAATCATCTCCGCCAATCCACCGGAATGGGAGATACGCATTGATGATACCCAAAAACCAGTGGCGGGCTTGATCATCCATCTCGGTCAGGTGACGCAGGGTGAGCCGCATGTTGGCGATATGGCAATCGCCCGGGTAGATTCCCTGCGGCGGCGGGACATCATGCGCAACCACACCGCTACCCATTTGCTCCACCATCAACTCCGGGTAGTTTTAGGTGAACATGCCCGCCAGGCGGGATCGCTGGTTGCTCCGGATAGGTTGCGCTTTGATTTCACCCACCCTGAAGCGTTAACCCAGGAACAACTCGAAGAGATCGAGGCGGGCGTCAACCGGGATATCCTCGGCGATTACCGTCTGAACATCGCCTTTAAACCACTTCAACAAGCCATCTCTGAAGGCGCAATCGCCCTATTTGGAGAAAAATATGGCGAAACAGTGCGCAACATTACCATCGGTCAACCCGAAACCTTTTCAAATGAGTTGTGCGGCGGCACCCATGTCGAGTCAACCGGGGATATCGGGGTATTCCTGATCACCAGCGAGGGTAGCGCCGCTGCTGGTATTCGCCGCATCGAGGCTGTGACAGGACGAGCGGCTTATCAGCTAATCCAGCATCGTTTCCGCCTGCTCAAGCGCACCGCTGCATTGCTCACGGTAGGTATGGACGAAGTTCCACCCAAGGTGGAAAATTTACTGGAGGAAGTCAGCGCGGCTAAAAAACAGATATCGGCTTTGCGCCTGGAGCTCGCCCTGGCAGAATTCTCTCAGAAGCTGGAAAATGTGCCGCTGATCAACAACGTACCTCTGCTCACTGCCACCCTATCCGACGCAGATGCGGATACTTTGCGCCAGTTAGCGGATCGTTTCCGACAGCGCTATCACAGCGGCATCGCTGTTCTGGCTGGGATAAAAGACAACCGCCCAAATATTATCGTGGCTGTGTCCGAGGATTTGGTCGCCCGGGGTATCAACGCTGTGGACTTAGTCAGATTTATCGCTTCGCCTTTAGGCGGCGGCGGAGGTGGGAGACCAACCCTGGCTCAAGCAGGAGGCAAGGATGCCAGCCAGCTCGGACAGGCTCTCACCAGCGTATGGGATTGGCTAAAAGCCAGGTTGAGCTGACATCCCAGGGTAAAACACAAATGATGGAAAAGTCTTTCTGGGGGCAGGCTTTTCCATCATTGTATAAAACCTATCCGCCTTGCGGGTGATTCACAGAAATCAAACCGGTTATAATCCATATATCGTCCTCTCAACCCGGCATGAGCAAAATTCGCTTCGACATCCGTTCTATTCCCCTGGCTCTGTTGTTTTTTTGTCTGATAAGTTTCGGGTTGTTAATCCCCTGGCTGGGTTTCTATTGGGATGATTTACCAGCCATCTGGTATCTCCACGTGTTTGGACCGAGCGGCTACGGCAAGGTCTTTGCGATTGACCGACCGCTGTTGGGAAATCTATTCATGCTCACCACGCCCTGGCTGGGAACATCAGCGGCGGGATGGCAGCTTTTTGGCATTTTTACCCGCTGGTTGAGCGCGCTTGCGTTTTGGTGGTTCCTCCGAGGACTCTGGCAAAAGAACCTTAGTCAAATCACCTGGGCAGCGTTATTATTTGCGGTGTACCCGGGATTCAAACAGCAATTTATCTCTGTCACTTATAGTCACGCCTGGTTGATTGAAGCGCTTTTTTTACTCTCTCTGGGTACGATGGGATGGGCGTTTCGTCAGCCGCGGTTCTTCTGGTTCCTGTTAATCAGCTCCTGGGCGTTATCCGCCCTGACCCTGTTCACCGTCGAATACTACTTCGGTCTTGAACTCATCCGCCCGCTATTCCTCTGGTTATTGGTGAATGACCAGTCAGATTTATCAACATTAAGATCAAAAATAAAGCGGACCATATCACTCTGGATACCATACATCCTGATAATTATCTCCTTTTTATATTGGCGTCTGGTTATCCACCCGACAGCTCGCGGCGAGGTCCAGATTACCGGCAAGTTTATCGCTAATCCGATAGCGACGATCCTTGATATCGGCAGAAACATTGTCGTTGACATGACCAACGCCGGTTTGGTCGCCTGGGCGCAAATATTCGATTTTCGGCGCATGACCAGCTTCGGTCGAGGACCTACCTTGCTTTATATCGTAGGCTGCCTGGTTGCCACCGCCATCTCACTCATATACTTATTTACGCTCAGACCAACGACCGAGACAGAGGCAGGCATTCAATCGAAAAAGTGGGCGATCCAGGCAAGTTGGGCTGGGCTGATCGCCTTGCTTTTTGGCGGTATCCCCTTCTGGACGACCAACTTGCCGATTGGCTTAGAGTTTCCTTGGGACCGATTCACTCTTGCCATGATGTTTGGCTCGAGTTTATTGGTTACCGGATTAATCACTCTGCTGATTCGAAACCGAACTCCTAAAGTGATACTTCTGGGGGTTATGATTGGATTATCAATTGGCTTGCACCTGCAATACAGCAATCTCTATCGTCGAGAGTGGAACTCTCAAGTTAAATTCTTCTGGCAGCTCAGTTGGAGGGCGCCGCAAATCGAACCCAATACCGTTCTGCTTACAGCCGAATTGCCCTTTACTTATTTTAGCGATAATTCATTAACCGCTCCTCTGAACTGGACCTACCAACCCAATTTCTCTGGCGGACGTATGCCCTATCTCTTGTATGCGGCAGAAGCGCGACGGGAGGTCAGTCTGCCAGAATTTAAACCGGGCATTGAAATTCGTCAACCCTATCGGGCTACAGAATTCATCGGTTCAACCTCGCAAGCCCTGGTGTTATACTACACCCCTCCGGGTTGCCTGAAAATCCTTGACCCCGCAACCGATAAAAGGATACCCCAAAAACCCAATTTTATTTCGGACATGATGCCCCTCTCAAAACCCGAGCTGATAAAGCAAGACGCCAACCCACCAGCTCAACCTCCGGCAGAGTTATACGGGCTTGAACCCAAACCCGACTGGTGCTATTATTTTGAAAAAGCGGAGTTGGCGCGCCAATCTGGCAATTGGATCCTTGTCTCGAGTCTGGCTGATCAGGGATTAGCCACCGGACAAAGACTATACGAAGTCAATGCGCCGGAGCTAACCACTTACATCGAGGGATTCGCTCACACCGCCCGTTGGGATGCGGCAATCCGCCTCACCGATGAGGCTCTTCTTTTGAGCGAGCGGATGGACCGAATGTTGTGTGACACATGGAACCGCATCCTGACCGAGACGCCTGATGACTCGCTTAAAGCGGATGCTTTAAACGTTATACGCGATAAACTACCCTGCCTGCGCCAGTGATGGTTGGATGATGGCTGCACCGATAACATTTTCAGTCGTGATACCGGTCTACAATAGCGCTCCTACCCTGGAGACCTTGCTCGGCAAACTGGCATCCGAATTGCCAAAAATCTCGTCGGAATACGAGGTCATTCTGGTCAACGACGGCAGTCAAGATAATAGTTGGGAGATTCTTCAAGGGCTTGCCCAGAAATACCCTTGGGTGCAGGCGATCAAACTGATGCGCAATTACGGTCAACATAACGCCCTGCTCTGCGGTATTCGTCACGCTCGATATGACATCATCGTCACCATGGATGATGATCTTCAACATCCTCCCGAGGAAATCGTCAAACTCATCAATAAGCTGATTGAGGGTTTCGATGTGGTCTATGGCGTTCCCCTGAGAGAGACCCACGGCATCTGGCGGGACTTCGCCTCCCAAATCACCAAAATCGCCTTGCAGAAGTCAATGGGAGCAGAGACTGCCCGTTGTGTCGGTCCATTTCGGGCATTCCGAACAAGGATCAGGGACGCTTTCGGAAACTATCAAAATTCGTATGTCAATATTGACGTGCTTCTCACCTGGGGCGCATCGCGCTTTACCGCCATCCATGTCCGCCACGACCCACGTCCGGTAGGAAAGTCTAAATACACATTCCGCAAACTGGTCGTTCACTCGATGAATATGATTACCGGATTCACAGTCTTGCCGCTCCAGATTGCCAGCCTGATGGGATTTGCATTCTCGTTCTTTGGATTTCTGGTGCTAGCCTATGTGATTGGACGATACCTGATACAGGGCGGGAGCGTGCCTGGATTTCCTTTTCTGGCTTCAACCATAGCGATTTTCTCCGGGGTGCAACTCTTCGCGCTCGGAATTATTGGCGAATACCTGGCGCGCATGCACTTCCGCCTGATGGATCGCCCCTCCTACATCATTGGCGAATCGCTCTCGCCTGACCATCATCCCAACCCGAAAAAAGACAACTCTCCATGAATGACCCCTGTCAATTCTTGCCCTGGGACTCCGATTTTTTCGACCTCAGGATAGCCCGTGTCAATGGGAACAAATTGACCATCGAATCCGCTCAGCAAATTATCAAATGGTCTCAAGACAACCAGATTGATTGTCTCTATTTCCTGGCAGACCCACAAGATCACCAGACCATTCAGCTTGCTGAACACCACCGATTTCACCTGGTCAATATCCGGGTTGCCCAAACCTGGACAAATCATGGCACCCCGATTCAACTCCAACCCAATCATGAGATTGAACTGAGGTCTTATCAACCAGGCGATTTACCCCGTCTGAGGCAAATTGCTGCCAGGATCTTCACCTATACCCGTTTTTACGCCGATCCTTGTTTTGCCCGCCAAAAAGTGAACCAATTTTATGATATCTGGATCAAGAACAGTTGCGAGGGATATGCCGACCAGGTCCTGGTTGCGGATGCAAATCATGTTCCTGTCGGTTTCATCACCTGCCACAAGCGCTCACCGAGAGAAGGTGAAATTGGCTTGATCGGGGTGGGTGAGCAATTTCGTGGAAGGGGTATTGGTAAATCTTTGGTCAAAGCCGCTCTCAACTGGTTTCTCGACCAGGGAGCAGAACGGGTGAATATAGTGACTCAAGGGACCAACCTCCCCGGTCTGGTTGTGTGCCAGCGGGTCGGTTTCTGCACCAGCTCCGTTCAACTCTGGTACCACAAATGGTTTAATGGTTGTTCAATCAATCAAGCCTGGTAAATATTCCCGTAATTTGCAACAACAATTCCGGCTTTTTCTCAAAATGCTGATGGTAGAATAGAATCAATCTTTTCTAACCACATTTACGTATATCTTAACGTGAAGACTCAAATCATTCGCCTGGAAACCCACGACGACTTCATCTCTGCCCGAGACAAAATGGGCTGGAGCCAAACCGGTCGCATATTACTGGTATATCCTGATCAGGTCCATACCCTCAACCGACGGTTGGATTTGATCTTGCTCCAAAGGCACAGTCGTACCCTGGGCGCTCAGCTTGCCCTGATTACAGAGGATGCAGAGGTGATTTACCAGGCGAAGAATTTAGGCATACCGGTATTTAGAGATATAAGAAAAGCTCAAAAAATACCCTGGAGGATAAAAAGGCAATCTCGGCGTTTTCTCCACCCCTTAAAAGTGGACACTCAGAGAAAGATAGATCTCGAATCGCTCAGGCAAGCGGCTACCCAACCCGAATCTAAATTATTGACCAATCCGGCGCTGCGATTGTTGGTATTCGCTCTGGGTGTGCTGGCTCTGCTCTCAATTGCAGCCGTCTTAATGCCTTCGGCGCACATCGTCCTCAATCCGAAAATCGAGGATCAAGAACTGATTCTGACAATCCAGGCGCACCCCGATATCACATCCGTCAATTACTCAGGGTACATCCCAACCCATACCATTGCGGTTGAGGTGGAAGGCAGGTCCAGCACATCGGCAAGCGGCATCATCCGTGTACCAGAAGATTATGCGCAGGGAAGGATTTTGTTTACGAATCTGACCGACCGAACAATCCTCATCCCTGCTGGCACGGTGGTCAGGTCCAATACCGACCCGCCAATTCGTTTCGCAACCCTGTTCAACGTCCAGGTTCCTGCAGGTGTAGGCGAGACGGCTTCGGTATCAATCCAGGCTGTCGAAGCGGGCGCAACCAGCAACCTGAAACCAGATGCTCTTGTCGCCATAGAGGGGGAATTAGGCGCTAACCTGAAAGCCAGCAATCCCTCGGCGACTCATGGAGGATCTGATCGCATCCTGGCTATTGCCACCAAAGCCAACCAGGAGCAGTTATTTAACAAACTGAAATCCGATCTGGAAAAAACCGCCTTGGATGAAATGCTCGACCAGCTATCGCCTGGGGATATCCTGTTCACTCAAACCATAACTTTGAGCCAGGTGGTCGAACAAATTTTCGAACCCCCTCCAGATATACCTGGTGATATATTGAATCTCAGCCTCCAGTTGGAGTTTCAAGCCCAATATGCCTCCGAAGCGGAAATCAAGCAACTGGCAACTTATCTCCTGGATGCAAACCTTCCCGAACAATTTCAAGCTATACCTGACTCGCTCCTCGTGAAGAGGATATCCATCGCTCAAATTGATAGGGATGGAAAAATCCAGATGCGGATATCAGTCCAAAGGCAGATGCGAGCCATTATCCCCCACTCCCAGGCAGTGAATCTGACCCTGGGACAAACCATCAATTCGGCTGCCAGCAGGCTTCAGGCGAATTTACCGTTATCTGAGTTCCCCCTTATCCAAATCTCGCCAAAATGGTGGCCTCGGATGCCTGTTTTACCCTTCCGGGTTGCCATCACAACAAGCGGTTGACCGTTGAGTCAGCTTAAATAAAAAAGAAGATTGAAGGCAGTCCCCAAAAATTATGAGAATATTAGCGGTTGATCCGGGAGATAAAAATATCGGTATTGCTATCAGCGACCCAACCGGTACGATAGCCAATCCCTTAACCATCTTGCGCCATATTTCCCGGACTGTGGATGCCGCCACAATTGCCAAACTAGCCCAAGAAAATGATGTCGGATTGATCATTGTCGGATCAGCTTTGGATGAGGACAACCGACCAACCCCCCAAAGCCGTAAAGCAGCGCGGCTGGCTGGCGCCATCCGCCAACAAACAGATATCACCGTCCTCCTTTGGGATGAAAGCGGCAGCACCCAGGCTGCCAGACAAGCTGTCTTGTTATCCGGCGCGCCTCGTTCCAGACGAAAAGGGCACTTCGACGACCTGGCAGCGACCTACCTGCTTCAAACATACCTGGATTCCATCGCCGAAGAACGCGGCATAGAAAACCCGCATTGAGAGAATCGCGATGAAAAGCCAAAAATCACTCTTGAGCGGTTGCGTCATACTATTGACCCTGGTTTCATGTATGGCGTTGGTTTTGCTGATTAGCATTGCCTTTGGTATCGATTCCCATGTAAATCAGGTATTTGGCGCTCCCGCCAATCACATATCAACCCAGCAGCGGTTAATTCTTTCGCTGCAATTAATCCTCCACGAGAAATCCCTGACCTCTCCTCTGAATGCGAACGGCTTACCCCAGACGTTCCAAATCGATCTGGGAGAAGCGACGGCTGACGTGATTCAGCGCCTGGAGCAAGAGGGCATAATCCAGGACTCGGACGCTCTGCGCACCTATCTGATTTACAAAGGGTTGGATACAACCCTTCAAGCAGGCGTGTACACCCTCAGCCCAAGCCAAACTCCGGTTGAAATCGCCTATGCCCTTCAGGACGCCACGCCAGCCATGGTGATGTTTAGAATCCTACCCGGGTGGCGGATTGAGGAAATCGCTCAAGCCCTCCCCACCTCGGGGATTGAGATTGCGCCAGATGATTTTCTGAGCATTGCCCGGTCAAATCCTGCCGGCGGTTACCTGCCATACGAATTGCCAACCCACGCCAATATGGAGGGGTTTCTTTTTCCAGACACCTATCAATTCAGGCGGGATGTTCCGCTCCAAGAATTCTTCAGCTCAATCTTGAGCAACTTCGATAAGAACCTATCTGCCGATATTCGCAAGGGATTCGCACTACAAGGATTGGATATCTATCGTGGGGTTTCCCTGGCATCTATCGTCCAACGTGAAGCGGTTGTCGAAGAAGAAATGCCCTTGATCGCTTCGGTTTTCTTGAATCGACTCAAGATAAACATGAACCTGGATAGCGACCCAACGGTTCAATATGCCATAGGCTATAACTCAACCCAAAAAACCTGGTGGACCAATCCTCTCAGCAGTCAGGACCTGACCACAAATTCTCCCTACAACACCTATCGAAACGCCGGATTGCCCCCAGGTCCCATTTGCAACCCGGGTTTATCGGCTTTGCAAGCAGTGGCTTACCCCGCCCAAACGCCATATTATTACTTCCGCGCGAAATGCGATGGATCAGGAAGACATGTCTTCGCTGAAACGTATCAAGAACACTTGAACAACGGTTGTCCATAATATCTTACAGGTACACTCAGGAGAAAAAAATCATGAAAACGATCGTTCATCACATATTAGCGGTATTCATTTCCCTCGCTCTGCTCATCACTGCTGGCTTGTGGGCGTTTCAGCCCAAAGTCAGCGCAAGCGTTCAGGCTGATTTTCCAGACATCGCATTTCAAGAAGTGCTTGGCGGTTTGACCTATCCGGTGCAGTTGACAAACGCCAAAGATGGGAGTGGAAGGATGTTCATAGTCGAGCAAGGCGGCAAAATTCTCATCTATAAAAACACTCTCCTAAGCCAGCCCTTCCTGGACATCAGCGACCGGGTTCGCTCACCTCTCTCGGGAGGCGGTAACGAGGAAGGTCTGCTGAGCGTTGCTTTCCCACCGGGTTTTGGTCTCAATGTCAACCACTTCTATGTGTATTACACCAACCCGAACGGAGATAACCAGGTCTCTCGGTTTTATCTGAGCCAAGATCCGGATATTGCCGATGCCGACAGTGAAAAACTCATCCTATACTTCGATCATCCCACCTACACCAACCACAACGGCGGTCAACTCATGTTTGGACCTGACGGCTACCTGTACATTGGAACCGGGGATGGCGGGGGGGCAGGAGACCCGTTTAATAACGCCCAATACCCCGCCTCTCTCCTGGGAAAATTGCTGCGCATTGATGTAGAAATCAATCCCACCAATAACATTACTGTTACCCAGAAAATATTCTTGCCTCTGGTCAGCCAGGGTGATTCAGGGGTAGCACCGGTTCTCTATCGCATTCCTGAGACCAATCCCTTTGTAGGCGTCTCAGGCTATCGCCCCGAGATTTGGGCTTTGGGGTTGCGCAACCCCTGGCGATTTTCGTTCGATCGCGCCACAGGCGACCTGTTTATCGCTGATGTGGGGCAAAACCTGATGGAAGAGGTAGATTTTCAACCTTTTGATAGCCCTGGAGGCGAGAATTATGGATGGGATATTATGGAAGGCAGCCTCTGTTATGATAACCCCGCCTGCATACCGACCGGGCTGACATTACCTGTCCACGATTATCCACACGTGGATCAGAATTGCTCAATCAGCGGCGGCTATGTGTACCGCGGAGCAGATTTTGCCGGATTGCAGGGCATCTACTTTTTTGCGGATTTCTGTTCAGGCAGAGTGTGGGGGATGCGATACAACGGTTCGACCTGGGAGGTCCAGGAACTCGCCAAGCAGGGTTTCGGAATAGCCAGCTTTGGGGAGGATGAGGCTGGCGAACTGTACCTGGTCATTCGAGGACAGACCGACGGGGCGGTTTATCGAATTGTGCAGGCGACACCCAGATAACGATAGATCGTCTCGGGCGTGAAATTCAGTAAAAAAACACCTGCCTGAATTGCACCGTTCAGGCAGGTGTCTTCTTCTGACCTGACATTCTAAATCATCATGCGCCAGGTTGAATGGGTTGATCATCATTAGAGGCTGGATGGGCAAAATCCTTGTTTTTGTGAGCTTTTGCCATCCCTTCCCCATCCTGTTGCGGTTGAGAGGGCGTTCTTTTTTTAGGACGTCTGACCCTCGCCGGCTGTGCCAACAAAGCGATATCCAGCACCTGATCCATGTGTTCCACCGGCAGGATGTTCACCTCGCTCCGCGCTCGCTTGGGGATATCCACCAAATCTTTTACGTTGCGCTTGGGGAGAATCACCATCTTCAAGCCAGCCCGATGCGCCGCAAGCACTTTCTCGCGCACCCCTCCCACCGGCAACACCCTGCCCCGGAGGGTGATTTCGCCGGTCATGCCTACATCGCGCCGCACTGCTCTACCGGTGAATGCCGACGCCAAGGCGGTGGCGATGGTGATCCCTGCGCTGGGACCGTCTTTGGGGATTGCTCCTTCTGGGATGTGAATGTGAATATCCACCTGGTCGAATAATTCCGGTGTCAGTTCGAATTCGCGCGCCCGAGACTTAAGGTAAGAGAGAGCGGCGTGGGCGGACTCTTGCATCACATTCCCGATTTGACCCGTAATTTGCAGGTTACCCTTTCCCTCAAGCAGCAGTATCTCCACCGGCATGATCTCTCCGCCGCTTTCGGTCCATGCAACGGCTGTGGCGACGCCAACTTCATTCTTGCGCTCTGCCTCGAGATTGAAGAACTGGGGAGGACCCAGAAATTTCTCGATGGCATTCGCCCCTATCAACGTGGGATATCGCTTGCCTTCAGCCTTCATTCGGGCGATCTTTCGAAAAACTCGTCCAATCTCGCGTTCAAGATTACGCACGCCAGCTTCATAGGTATATTCACGGATGATGCGCTGTAATGCCTGAATCGAGAACCGCACCTCTCCTTCCTCTAAGCCGTTTTCCTCCAACTGGCGAGGGATCAAGAAACGCTCGGCGATCACCAGTTTTTCTTCCTCAATATAACCCGGGAACTCTATCACCTCCATCCGATCCAACAGGGCGGGCGGTATGGTCATCGTGGTGTTGGCAGTGGTGATGAACATCACTTTGGAAAGGTCATAGGGCAACTCAAGATAATGGTCAGAGAAAGAAAAGTTCTGTTCTGGATCAAGCACTTCCAGCAGAGCTGCGGCTGGGTCGCCGCGAAAATCCAGACCCAGTTTGTCAATCTCATCCAGCATAAACAAAGGATTGATTGTCCCCGCCCGTCGCATTGTCTGCAAAATTCTCCCTGGCAAAGCGCCGATATAGGTGCGACGGTGCCCTCTAATCTCTGCTTCATCCCTCACCCCGCCCAAAGACAGGCGGATGAATTTTCTACCCAAAGCGTCGGCTATCGAGCGCCCGAGGGAGGTCTTTCCCGTCCCGGGGGGACCTACAAAGCAAAGAATCGGTTGGCGCAGT
>JBBIPD010000040.1:0-13791 GCA_037443025.1 Chloroflexota bacterium | reverse complement strand
ATCTCTGGGTGTGCACGTTTCTCGCCCCCATGAAAGGATTGATTTATGACCGAAAAAAGCCTGCGCCAGGTGGACCTCGACCGTTTGACCCGCCGGCGCTTCACCCCCTCGCCCGCCGCCTGGGAAGACCAGGTGCTGTATTTCATGATGCTGGACCGCTTCTCGGACGGAAAAGAACGGGGCTATCACGATAACGAAGGTAAGCTGGTAGAAGATGGAATAACGCCTCTCTTTCAGCCCGGCGACGAGGGCAACGCGGTACAAAATGAGGCTGACGCCGCCCGCTGGCGAGAGGCGGGAGGGCGGTGGGTGGGCGGCACGCTCAAGGGCTTGACCAGCAAGATCGGCTACCTGCAGCGCCTGGGCGTGACCGCCCTGTGGGTCAGCCCGATATTCCGCCAGACGCCCTTCCACGAAAGCTATCATGGGTACGGTATCCAGAACTTTTTAGATGTGGACCCGCATTTCGGGTCGCGCCAGGACCTGCGCCGCATGGTGCGCACTGCCCACCGTCACGGGATTTACGTGATCCTGGACATCATCCTCAACCACAGCGGGGATGTCTTTGCCTATGACCCCGATCGCTACTGGACCCAGGACCCCTCCAGCGGAGCCTGGTACCTGGACCCCCGTTGGGATGGCAATGAATACAGGGTGGCGGGTTATCGTGACTCCCGGGGACAGCCTGTTCTCCCGTTTGGGGCAGACCCGGCGCTCGAAGATCAGGCTCAAAAGGGCGGAGCGATCTTGCCGGTAGAGTTTCAGCCTGCAAGCACATTCACCCGCAAGGGGCGCATCAGCAACTGGGATCACGACCCCGAGTTTATGGAGGGCGATTTCTTCGACCTGAAGGATATCCACCTGGGTCAAGGCACAGTGGACAGCTACGTCCCCTCCCCAGCCCTGCGGGCGTTGTGCCAGGTCTATAAATACTGGATTGCCTACGCCGATATTGACGGCTTTCGGGTGGATACCGTAAAGCACATGGAGCCAGGCGCCACCCGCTTCTTCACCTCGGTCATCCACGAATTCGCCCAGCGCATCGGCAAAGAAAACTTTTACCTGATTGGCGAGATCACCGGCGGGCGTGTGCGGGCTTTTAACACTTTGGAGACCACCGGTATGGATGCCGCCTTGGGGATTGACGACATCCCCGATCGGCTGGAATACCTGGTGAAAGGCTACCGCAATCCGAGCGAGTACTTTGACCTGTTCCGCAATTCAATGTTGGTGCAGAAGGAATCGCACATCTGGTTCCGTAACAAGGTGGTCACCCTGTTTGACGACCACGACCAGGTGCGCAAAGGCAACTACAAAGCCCGCTTCTGCGCCGGAGATTTGGACTGGCGCAAGCTGCTTCTCAATGTGCTGGCGTTGAATGTGACCACCCTGGGCATCCCCTGCATTTACTACGGCAGCGAACAGGGCTTCGACGGCGAGGGGGATAACGACCGTTATATTCGCGAGGCGATGTTTGGCGGGGAGTTTGGCGCATTCCGCTCTCGCCAGCGGCATTTCTTCGACGAAAGCAACCCGGTGTATCGCGAGCTGGCAAAGATCCTGGCATTGCGCCGGCAGAAGATCGCCTTGCGACGGGGCAGACAATACCTTTGTCCCATATCCGGCGATGGGCAGCACTTTGGCGAGCCGCGGATGATCGGTGAGCGCATGCGCTCGGTGGTACCCTGGCTGCGTCTGTTCGATGAGCAGCAGATGCTCTTGGCAATCAATACCGACCCCGACCAGCCGCGCTCCGCCTGGGTCAGTCTGGAGGCGGGTCATTTCGAGCCGGGGATGAAACTGACCTGCCTGTACAGCAGCGATGCAGCCCAGATTGGGCAGGTCTTGAGCGTGGAAGCCAGCGGCGGGGTGACTGCGGCGCGCCTGAGCGTCTCGGCGGCTGGTTTTGTAATCTACGAGCAGGGGTGATATCAGGCGATATCTCCAAATCCGCCAGGAGCAGGTGGAGGGCATTCAGACCGGTCCAAAGGGCTAATTGGACCGGTTTTATTATGCTCTGGAGGGATATGTTGTACATGTATTGTATATTTATTAATCAAATTCTAACCCAAATATATTGACAATATATGAATTACACGTAAAATAACATCAACATATCCTATACAACCAATTAAGAAAGGACATGCAACAATGAACAAGAACTTCTCTCGTCTGGTCGTCATCTTCACCCTGGTAGCTTTGCTGGCTGGCGCGTTTGCCTTCGCCGCGCCAAAAGCTAAAGCCGCCGACGGCACATTCAATATCTCGGTTTATCATGGCATCAACGGCAAGGCGCTCGGTCTGTCCAAAGAACTGCCGGTTATCGCCAAAGTCTACAAAGATGGCGCGTGGTTGGCTAACATCCCGCTGAGCTTCAAGGATCGTTTCACCGCCGATTTGCCCGCCGGTACATATCTCATCGAGGTGGAAGCAGTTGGCGTCGGTCCAGTCCCCAGCATGACCCTGGGTCCTGTCACCATCCCCGCCGATGTGCAGGTGCGCATTCAGGCTCAGCTCGGACCGGGCGGCGTGCCGATTTTGAAAGCTCGGATGAAGTAATTCATCAAACTTTTAGCGGTATCCTGGGATTTTGGTAACGTACACACAATTGAATACAGGTAGGACCGACGCTCCTGAGATTGCCTCAGGAGCGTCGGTTTTTCTCGGGGTGATATAATTTCGTTGTTGTGGAAAAGCCGCTCAAGATTGCATTCATCGCTTCGGAGTGCACCCCATTTGTCAAGACCGGCGGGCTGGCAGACGTGGTGGGCGCCCTGCCTCAGGCTTTACGCAAGCTGGGGCATGAAGCCATTGTGATCCTGCCCAAATACGCCGCGATTGATTATCTCAAGTATGGGCTGAAACCCTTCCTGAGCCCGTTGGGGGTGTGGATGGGCGACAGCCAGGAATGGTGCTCGGCTCACATCTCTGAACATGAGGGTGTGCCGGTCTATTTTATCGAATCGCTGAAATATTTCGAGCGTTACGGTTTGTATCACGACGCGGATTTCAACGATTATCAGGATAACGCCCGGCGCTATGGCTTTTTCTGCCGGGCAGCCTTGCAACTCTGCCGCGACATGGGCTTTGCGCCGGACATCGTCCATACCCACGACTGGCAGACCGCGGCAGCCTGCGCCTACCTCAAGATATGGGACTGGGCAGACCCGCTCCTGGGAGGCGCCGCCAGCCTGTTGACCATTCACAACGTGGCTTACCAGGGGGTATACAATGCCGCGGATTATAACTACCTGGGCTTGCAGTGGGGCAACTTTACCGCCGATAAATTCGAGGACCATGGGCGAATCAACCTGCTTAAAGGCGGCATCCACTACGCGGACATGGTGAACACTGTCAGCCCGACCTACGCCAACGAAACCCGCACCCCCATCGGCGGCTTTGGCTTTGCTCCCTATCTGAACAACAAAGGGGAGAATTACATCGGCATCCTGAACGGGGCTGATTACGCCCGCTGGAATCCGGAGACTGACCCGCTGATACCGGCGCGCTACACCCGCCACGACCTCTCCGGTAAAGCCATCTGTAAGAGCGAACTGCAGAAAAGGTTCTGGTTGGAGGTTGATCCGGGCATCCCCATCATCGGCGTGGTCAGTCGCCTGGTGTCGCAGAAGGGTCTGGATCAACTGGCGCAAGTCATCGAGGGGATTGTGAAGGACATGCGGGTGCAATTTGTGATTTTAGGCTCAGGGGAAAAAAGCCTGGAGTGGTATTTCGGGCAACTGCCGGGGCGCTATCCCGGGCGGATTGGGAGTTATATCGGCTACCATGAGGAGATCGCCCACTGGATAGAAGCCGGGGCGGATTTCTTCATCATGCCTTCGATTTATGAACCTTGCGGCTTGAACCAGATGTACTCGCTGCGCTACGGCACTCTGCCCATCGTGCGCGCCACAGGCGGTCTGGAGGACACGGTGCAGCAGTATGATGAAGCAAGCGGTTCAGGCACGGGCTTCAAATATTGGGACGCCAACCCAACCGCGATTTATTACAGCGTCGGTTGGGCGGTGAGCACTTACTACGATCGTCCACATCACATCCAGCAGATGATACAGGCAGCCATGTTGCAGGATTTCTCCTGGGAGCGCAGCGCTTTAGAGTACGTGCAGGCGTACCGACGGGCGATAGCCAATAAAGTCGTGGTCTAATGAGAAAAAAGCGGAGGAAGCCGATTACATCCAGCCGCGGCGACGGATCCAGAAAAACATCCCCATCGGCGCCAGCACCAGAATTGTCAGGGTGATCACCAGGGAGGGGATCTCCGTCCAGGCGCCGGTGTTTGCCACGGGGGCGAAGTAGTTCATCCCGAAGAAACCGACCACGAAGGAAATCGGCATGAATAGAGTGGTGATAACTGTCAGGGTTTTCATGATATCGTTCATGCGGTTATTGACCACCGAGAGGTAGGTGTCCAACGCTCCGCCAATCAGATCGCGCAGGCTTTCGACCAAGTCGTGCAAACGCACGAGGTGATCATACACGTCCCGAAAGTACACCCGCTCCCGGCTGTCAATCACTTCATAGTCATCGCGCGCCAGACGATTGAGCACTTCCCGCTGGGGGTCAACAAAACGGCGCAGTTGGAGAATGGCGCGTTTGAGACTGAAGATTTTTTCGAGGATATTCGGTCCGTGGTCGTTGAAAATCTCATCTTCGATCCTGTCAATCTCATCGTCAATCTCATCCACCACCGGCATATATTGGGAGACGACTTCATCCACCAGGCGGTAGAGCAGGTGGTCCGCGCCGCGGCGTAGGTGACGGTCATCCCGCTGGACAGATGACCAGACGCGCTGGATCGCCGTGATGGGTTGATCGTGATGGGTGACCACATAATTTTTTCCCAGGAAAACATCCAGCTCCTGGGAGTCGAGGGTTACCCCATCTTTTGCGTCTAACCTGACCGCACTCAGGACAATGTAAAGGTAATCCCCCCAGTCGTCCACCTTTGGCACATGGGTCTCCTGCAGGGCGTCGTCCACTGCCAGAGGGTGAAAGCCGAACACACCGGTCAGGATTTTTTCATCGTCTGCCGGGGGTGTGGCTTCGAAATCCACCCAGAGAAGCCCGCCTGGGTCCTGCAGAGCGGATCGAAATTCGTCTTCTGTGATATCCAGGTGCAACTGTCCATCGGCGGTGAAATAGAGGGAGTGAATCATTTTTCCTCTCCGAAGAAGGCGTAATGGGTTGTTCCGAAGAACAATTTTATGCCCTGAATTGTAATGGATTAGGGGGAGAAATGTGAGGACTGATGGCGCGTTAGATGTCTTTTTCAGGAGGGGATGAATTTGTTCTGGATTGAGAGCTATCCGTCAGGTGCTGCGCCACGTCTCGATCGGCTAACATGGCGCAGCGGCACAGAGCCAGGGCAAACAACAACCCCATCAACAACATTACGAGCAAGCCGGCGATCCATATAGCGATCATTTGTTACCCTCGCCTGTCCCTGGACAATCGGGTTTGTTCGTCAGGAGAGCCTTTCCATAACTCTCGCCGCCAATCGGCGTCTCTCCACCGCGTTTCATCGCCTGTCACCCTAAATATAGGGCAAGTAAAATACAATATCAAGTGAACAAACATACAGTAATGCAAGTTCGATTGTTTAATCGCTTAAGCTCAAGCGGGTTGAGATTTAAACCCTTCCCCAATGATGCATTGGCTTTGGGGGATTGCCATTAAAATAAGCTTGAATTCCAGCCATAGATGCTTTCGCTCTTGGGAATCAAACCTGACACCTGGATTTAAGGATGGCAAAGATGACGACCCGCATTGCAATCATCGGTCTGGGAAGCATTGCCCAGAAAGCATATCTGCCGATCCTGGCAGCCTGGAAGGGGATCGAGCTGCTCCTTTGCAGCCGCACTGCCGGTGTTGTCGAGGGGTTGCAGGCGCAGTATCGAGTGAAGCTGGGAACCACCCACCTCGAAGAAGCGCTGGCGTGGCAACCCCAGGCGGCATTTGTGCTGACTTCTACAGCGGCTCATTATGACATCGCCCGCCAACTCCTGGCAGCGGGGGTGGATGTCTTCCTGGAAAAACCGGCGGCGCTCACCAGCCAGCAAGCCCGTCAGCTCTGCCAGCAGGCTGAGGCGGGGAAGCGGATTTTGATGGTGGGTTTCAACCGGCGCTACGCGCCGCTGCACCGTCTGGGGCGCGAGCTATGGGGCGAGCGCAGGGTGGATATCGCCGTGTTTCAGAAACACCGTTCCGGGGGCTTTCACCCCGATTTATCTGTCCATTACACCGAGGAGATGATTCACATCGTTGATATACTGCGCTTCTTTTGCGGCGAGGGGCAGCCGGTCCAGACCGCCTATGAACAGAACGGCAAGTTCTTCTGGGGCGCCAGCGTCGTCGCTCTGCCAGACGGCGGTCATGCCAGTCTGCTGGCGAGCATGCGGGCAGGGCACTGGAGTGAAACATACACCCTGCATGGCGAAGGCGCGTCTTTGTATGTGGACGCATTTGCCAGGGTGGTATGGATAGACCGCGAAGAGCAGCGCGTTTGGGAGGAGAAATACGCCTCGAGCTGGAAGTCCACTCTCGAGGGTCGCGGTTTTCAAGGCGAAATCGCCCATTTCCTGGAGTGCGTCGAAAGCCGCGCCAACCCCCAAACCGACGGCTGGCAGGCAGTGAAAACCCAGGAACTGACAGAGGCGCTGATTGGCATGGGCAGACCAGCCCAGGAATAGACGATAACCCGGCTGCCTCAGGAGCGCAGGAAATCCAGCAACTCGGCGTTGACGGCGTCGGCTTGGTCGCGCTGCACCCAATGGCTGGCGTTTTCATAGAAGACCAGACGCCCTTGATCGCAAAGCTCAAGGCTGGGCTGGGCGAGACGCCGACTCAGGGCGATGTCTTTCTCCCCCCATAACATCAGAGTTGGAACCTGGACACGGCGCAGGTTGATATGTTTGGCTCTCCCAAGGTGGCGGACGCCGCGGCGGAAAGCGGCGCGGTACCAGTTCAGCATCGCTTCCAGAGCTTTGGGCTGCGACCAGGCGCCGAGGTACTCCACCAACTCCGCCGATTCGTCCGAGGCGGCGTCTCTTCTGCTCGAAACTGCCCGGCGCAGGAGAGCAAATTTGTTGCGCCTGAGCAGCCATTCCGGCAAAAAGGGTATCTGGAAAAAGAAGATGTACCAGCTACGCCGCAATTGCTCCAGGCTGTTGTAGAGAAAGCGGGTCATCACATCGGGGTGAGGGGCGTTCATGATGACCAGTTTTTCGATGCGCTCGGGGTAGCGCAGGGCGGTCTCCCAGGCGACCACCCCGCCCCAATCGTGACCGACAAGCGTCACCTTTTCCCGCTCGAACATATCAACCAGTTCGATGACATCCTGGCTCAGGAGGTCCACCTGGTAGTTGTGGATGCCAGGCGGCTTTTCGCTGATATTGTAGCCGCGCTGATCGGGCGCCAGCACATTAAAGCCCGCCTCCACCAGAACAGGTATCTGCCGCCGCCAGCCATACCAAAAGTCGGGAAAACCATGCAATAGTATCACCAGCCGTCCATCTGCCTCGCCGATACGCGCCAGGTGAAGGCAGACATCGTTCACACACAAATCTAAGTGCTCAACCTCGAGTTTCATCAGAGACTATCCCCGATTGCGGATGAGTTTCAGAGACTGTTCGGGGGCAGGCTGGGCAGGGCGCGGTCGGGTCTGTTGGCAAAATCCGGCAGTTGAGGGGGGTTCGCTTCCAGGATTTTCACCACTTCCTCGATGGCGCGCTCCAGTTGGGCGTCAACGCCGCGGGCGTAATCCTGCGGGGTGTTGTCAATCTCGATATCGGGGTCTGTGCCGTAATTCTCGACTCCCCACCCGACATCGCTGAACCAGAAGGAAAACTCGGGCTGGGTGGTGACGGAACCGTCCACCAGGGCATGCCGAGGCCAGATGCCGACCACGCCTCCCCAGGTGCGTTTTCCAATCAATGGTCCGAGCTTCATCAGTTTGAAGCCATGCGAGAAGATATCCCCATCCGACCCGGCGTGCTCATTGGTGAGGGCGACAATCGGACCCATGACCGACTCTGGCGGGTAAGGTTCGGGCAATCCCCAACGCTGAATGTCGTAGCCAATGCGCCGCCGGGCGAGCTTTTCCAGCAGCAGCCCCGAGACATGCCCGCCCCGATTGTAGCGCAAATCAACAATCAACCCCTGGCGGTCAACTTCAGCCAGATAGCCGCGGTGGAACTCGGCGTATCCCTGAGGTCCCATATCTGGGATGTGGAGATACCCCACCCGTCCTTCGGTCGCAGCGTGCACCCGACGGCGGTTGTTCTCCACCCACTCCCGGTAGCGGGCAGGGTACTCACTGTTCAGGGTGCCGACGGTGACGGTCCGTTCGGGTTGATCGCCTTCACCGGCGACGGTCAGGGTCACCTCGCTCCCACCCAGATTGACCAGGGCGGCGAGGGGTGAGACCGACCGGCTGAGGGGCTGAGCGTTGATGGCGATGAGGATGTCGCCTTCCTGGAGATTTATCCCGGGGCGATTCAGGGGCGAATCGGCGCGGCTGTCCCAGGAATCCCCCTGGACGATATGGATGATACGCCAACCATTGCGCTCAGGGACATATTCGAAATCCGCGCCCAGGAAGCCGGTCTGATAGTCGGGCATGGGGCGGTAATCTCCACCTAATTCATAACAGTGGGAGGTGCCTAATTCACCCTGCATCTCCCACATCAGGTCGGAAAATTCAGCCCGGCTTCCGACTCGATCCACCAGAGGCAGATAGCGGTCATGGACAGCCACCCAATCCACATGGGACATATCGGGAGTCCAGAAGTGGTCGCGTTGCAGTCGCCAGGCTTCGCGAAACATCTGCCGCCACTCGGCGCTGGGGATCACCGGCACGCTGACTCTGCCCAAATCAATCCAGCCGCTCTCGCGTGAGGGGCGGTAGCCGCTGCGTTCATCCGGTTTCTCGGCGGCTTTAACCACTCGCAGGCGGTTGCCGGCGCGATAGATTACGGTGGAAGCGTCTCGCGAGAGATCGAAATCCGAAATGCGGTCGGCGTAAAGTTCTTCTTTCTGGTCGTCGAATTTATATTGGAGTAACTCGCCCTTGGCGGGGGGTTCGGTTTCGATAGAGGGCTGATTGAGAGCGCCCTCCACGGGGAACAGCGAATAAAGCACCTTGCCGCCCCTCAACCCCAGTATGCGACCATAGAGACGGCCCTCAACCGGAAAAGCCAGCACCCGGCGTTGGATGCCTTCCAGATCAATCTGGAGCGACTTCTCTGGAGTTTTCTCTTCGGGTTGTGCTTCTTGTTCTTCCTCTTCATCGCTTTCCTGGGTAGCGTCCTGTTTTTCTTCCTTTTCCTCCTCCTCTTCTGGCGCTGCTTCTTCCTTTGGCAGGGGAACAAAGGGTGAGGGGGTCTCTTTCTGCAGCGTGATCAGGCAGGGTTTCACTCCCCGCGGAAAATTCAGGTCAAAATGCAGGTGATCATAGACCGGGTCGAAGTTGCGGTAGGAGAGGAAGTACAGATATTTCCCCTCCGGATCGAAGGCGGGGCTCTCATCGCGCAGTACGGGATCGGTCAGAGAGAAGGTTTCGCCAGTGCTGGCTTTCCAGATTTTGAGAATGGAGACCTGAACGGAGATAGAGACGCTATACGCCAGCCATTCCCCATCGGGAGACCAGGCAAAGCCGGCAATCCGATTTGCCACGCCTCGGTCAATCAGTTTCATCTCCCTGGTCTCCAGGTCGAGAAACGCCAGCTCATATCGCTGATTGCTAAAGGCAATCTGGTCGCGCCTGGGATTGACGCCGATTTGAACCGGGCGACCGATATCCAGGTCTGGGAACAATTCGGGGGGTTTCAAACCGTCAGCGTGGATGATGACGAAGTGCTCCTCGCCCCCCATATCGGTCAGGCAAATCAGGCGCTTGCCATCGTTGAGCCATTGGGGCAGGCGATAGCGCACCCCCTGCGGTTCGCCGTGTTGCAACACCGCGCCCTCCCAATTGGAAAACGTGTATAGCTTGCCGCGAGAGGTGATCGCCAAAGAGGCGCCTTTGGGATGAAGGGAGGCATCTTCCAGGTATCTGGCAGCATCCACAAACTTGCGATTGCGCTGCACCTGAGGCGAATAAAATTCGACGGAGATCATCTCGCTCTTTGCCTGCGTCGGATCGTAGAGGTACAGGTCTGCTCCGGCGTGATAGACGATGCGGCGACCATCGGTTGTGGCGTTGCGCGCATAGTAGGAGCTATGCTCGGTGTGACGGCGCAAATCCTCGCCGGAGGGGAGGCAAGAGTAGAGATTGCCAATCCCTTCGTGATCCGAGAGGAAATAGATGCGCTCTCCCAACCACATGGGGGAGGTGAGGTTGCCTTTGAGTTGAATCAGGGGCTGAAAATTGCCGTCCCCATTACGATCAATCCATATCTGACCGGCTGTGCCGCCCCGATAGCGTTTCCAACGCGCTAGATCGCCGGTGTTGCGACCAATGACGCACGCCCCACCCGGTCCGTAGGAAATTGCCCGGGCGGGTCCGATATTGAGGCGTTGCGGCTGGTTCCCTTCGACATCCACCGTGTACAGATAAAAGAGATCGTCGAAGGGCTGGGCAGCGTTGCTGGCGAAGATGATTTTACCGTCTGCGGTCCAACCGACCGTCTGGCATTGGTTGCCGCCCATAAAGGTCAACCGCTGAGCCTGACCGCCCAGGGATGGCATCAGGTATATCTCCCAGTTGCCCTCGTCCCGTCCAACAAAAGCCAGATATTTACCATCCGGCGAGAGTCATGGGCGAGTAGCCAGGGAGAGGTTGGATGTCAGGCGTCGCGCAATCCCTCCCTGGGCAGGGACAGACCAGAGGTCATCCTCGGAGACGAAGACCACGGTATCGCCTGATATGGTGGGCAAGAGATAATAACCGGAACTCATTTAAAGTTTTCCTCGGGTTTATAAGATGCTCTGATTATATCCGAGAGAGGCGGGTAATTGAGAGCGTATCCGGCGGAGGTCGGTAGATTTCATCTTGCCTGAGGCGATTAAGGCGATTGAAATCCGCGCCAAAAATGTATAATAGCTGGTAGAGATTGGGTGTCGTGGAATTTAGCGGAGGTGTAGCGATGCTTGTGCGAGACTGTATGACCAAAAATCCTGTCACCGTCCGCCCGGAGAGCGATCCGATGGCGGCAGGTATGGTATTGAAATATCGGGGATTCAGACATCTACCGGTGTTGGATGCGGAAGGGAGGCTGGTGGGTATCGTGGATCGGACAGACCTGGAACAGTTTCTCGCCAAAGCCGGACCGCCAAGTGTGCTCAAACGTCAGCATCGGGTGGAGCAGGTGATGACCCGGGAGGTGGTCACGGTCGCCCCAGACTGCCCAATAGAGGAAGCCGCCTCTGAGATGGTGAAACACAAGATTGGCAGCTTGCCGGTGGTGGAAGATGGCATTTTGGTTGGGATCATCACCGAGACCGATATCTTCAAACAGTTTGCGGCTGCTTTGGGCGGCGGGACCAGCTCGCTGCGCCTGACCGTACAGATGGACAATGTGCCGGGGCAGTTTGCCCAACTGGCGAGCCGGATTGCCCAGGTGAACGGCAACATCATCTCAGTGGTCACTTATCCGGCAGAGACGCCCGCGAGAATCAACCTCACCCTGCGGGTCGAGGGGGTTGAGCGTGAGACCGTGCTGGGAGCGATTGCAGACCTTCCAGGGCTGGAAGTGCTCCACTCGTGGAGCTGTTAGAGAATTTTGCGACATCAGAGCGTTGCCCTTGCCCTTTGATTTCACAATAGATTTGATTCAGGAGTATTACAATGCCAGAGATTACCTTAACCGTCCAGCATAAAGCCGGGCTGCATGCGAGACCGGCGGCGTTGTTCGTCCAGACCGCCAACAGATATAAGGCGAGTATCAGGGTGCGGCATGGCGAGCGGGAGGCGAACGCGAAGAGCATCATGGGCATCTTGACTTTAGGAGCGAGTCAGGGGGCGGTGGTCGTTGTGCGCGCCGAGGGGGAAGACGCTCAGCAAGCTCTGGATGGTTTGAGGGAGCTGGTGGAGAGCAACTTTGGAGAGCAACCGTGAAAGTCTTGCACGGCATCCCGGCTTCGAGAGGCATTGCCATCGGTCCAGCCTTCCAATTCAAGAAAATAGAGCTGCATGTCAAACGCAATCGGGTATCCGATACCCAGGCGGAGATTGAGCCCCTAAAGAACGCTTTGGAGCGAGCTCGCCAGGAATTAACCCAGGTTTTAGAAAAAGCGCGCTCCGAGGTTAAGGCGGGAACGGCGTCCATTTTTGAGGCTCATCTGATGATGCTGGAAGACCCGGATTACCTGGAAGCGATACGTCAAAAGATCAAGGAGGAGTCCCTCAAAGCCGAAGCTGCCGTTGCCGAGGTCACCGAGACCTATGCGGGCATGCTGGAGGCGATGGAGGATGAGTATCTGCACGCCCGGGCGGCAGACATTCGGGATGTGGGCAGGCGCCTGGTGCGCATCCTGCTCAACCTGGACGATTCGCCAGCCTCGGGTTTGAAAGAACCCGCCATTATCCTGGCGCAAGAGCTGACCCCCTCTGATACCATCGCTTTGGATAAGAGGCTGGTGCTGGGTTTTTGCACCGCAGGCGGAGGTCCTACTGCCCATGTGGCAATTCTGGCACGCGAACTGGGTCTGCCGGCGGTGGTGGGAATGGGGAATGAAATATTGGAGATAGCCAACGCCACCACCCTGATTGTGGATGGCAGCGAGGGGACTGTGCTGGTCAATCCGGATGAGGCGGTGATTGACGCTAAACGCGCCCAGGCGTTGCGCTTGCACGAGAAGGAAGCGGAAGCCCGAGGACAAGCCACCCAACCGGCGATCACGCGGGATGGCAAACGGGTGGAGATCGTTGCCAATATCGGCAATGTAGAGGGGGCGAAGGTGGCTTTGCAATCCGGCGCCGAGGGGGTGGGCTTGCTCCGCACCGAGTTTCTCTACCTCGAGCGGGAACGGATGCCGGATGAAGAGGAGCAATACCAGGCTTACCGGGCGATCCTGGATGTGTTCGGCAAGCTGCCGGTCATCTTGCGCACTCTGGATATTGGGGGAGATAAGGAATTGCCCTACCTGAGCCTGCCCAAAGAGATGAACCCCTTTCTGGGGTTGCGGGCGATTCGGCTCTGTCTGGCGCGTCCAGAGATATTCATGCCGCAGTTAAAAGCTGCGCTGCGGGCGGCTGCGGGGCGTAATCTGAAGTTGATGTTCCCGATGGTGGCGACGGTGGCAGAAGTGCGGGCGGCTAAGGAAGCGCTCGCCCGGTGCCGCGACGAACTCGCCGAGGACGGGCAGACGTTCGGGGAGAGCATCGAGGTGGGCATCATGGTTGAAGTGCCGGCTGCAGCGATAATGGCGGACCAGCTTGCGGAAGAGGTGGACTTCTTTTCGATTGGCACCAACGACCTGAGCCAGTACACCATGGCGGCAGACCGCACCAGCAGCGCTGTGTCTGCCCTAGCCGACGCGTTCCATCCGGCGGTGTTGCGCCTGGTAAGGGATATTGTGCGGGTTGCCCACAACAAGGGGAAATGGGTGGGGGGGTGCGGCGAGCTGGCGGGCGAACCCCTGGCGATTCCGCTGCTTATCGGCTTGGGGGTGGATGAGCTGAGCATGAACCCGCCGGCGATACCGGTTGCCAAACAAATCGTGCGCAGCCTGAGCGCGGCAGAAGCAGGACAACTTGCCCAAGCCGCTCTGGAGATGGAAGACCCAGACCAGGTGAGAAACTGGTTGAAGACGAAAGTGTTTTTTGATTAA